>CAYHDD010000147.1:0-7103 GCA_964355195.1 uncultured Rhodoferax sp.
GAATACGTTTGCAGACCTCAAAACCATCCATGCCGGGCATCATCACATCGAGCAGAATCAGGTCAGGCGGCGGCTGGTTGCGCGCCAGGCGCAGACCTGTTTCGCCCGAATTTGCGGCCAGAACTCTATAGTGCGGACGCAGCAGCTCGTTCAAGACGAGCAGGTTCTCGGGGGAATCATCGACTATCAGGATCGTTGAATCTGGTTCGCTGTCCACTGGACACCTCCTTCGGCACTTTACTACAAGTGCCCGTAGGAACAAATACCTAAGGAACGCCATGCTGAAAGCGACCTTGCAGCAAACAGGGAGACTCATCCATCGACACAATTGAGACGCCGCATTCTGTGGCTAAAACCGTAACTTCAATCTACGCAAGGAAATTCAAGATGGTTATTTTTAGTCGTGGCGCAGCCATAGCGCCGGGTAAGACTGCAAGCGCGATAGCCTTTGCCCATGAAATCAGTGCCTATCTCAAAACCTCGGTTGGTGTCGAGCTTGAGGTCTTGATGCCGATCGGTGGCAATCCGAATCGCATCGGCTGGTCGACTCGATACAAGGATCTTGCAGAACTGGAAGCGACAACTGCAAAGATGACAGCTGACCCGAAATACTGGGAACTGGTGAACAAGGGTACCGAAAACTTTATGGCAGGCTCCGTCCGCGACGCCATGTGGCGCACTGTGTGAGGTGGTAGTTTGCAATGAGCGCGTACGTCGTATTCGATGTTGATATCCGTGAGTTGAGCAGGTATCAGGACTTTATGAAGCAGGTAAAGCCAGCGCTTGAAGCGGCAGGCGCGCGCTACTTGGCACGAGGTGGTGCGCATAAAGTTTACGAGGGGGACTGGACCCCGAGACGCATCGTCATACTCGAGTTCCCGTCGGTTGCTGCATGGGAGCAGTTCTATGTTCAGCTGATTTACGTTCTCAAGGGCTGGTTCAAGAACGAATTTGAAGGAGAAGGCGTCCATATCATGAGGGAAGGCTCATGCTGGATTCAACCGCCTGGCATTCGGCACAGTGTGCTTGGTTGGTCGGATGACTGCGAGTTGCTTGAGATCATTCTCCCGGCTGAGCATGAGACTGTGAACGATCATTGAATGGTCTGTCCTTCGATCGGACCACCATCGTCACACTGAGGAACAAGGCAGGTCGCATGGACATGCACTCAATTGAAACAGATTACCTCGTCATCGGCAGCGGCGCAGTGGGTATGTCCTTCAGCGACGTTCTCCTGAACGAGACTGATGCCAAACTCGTTTTGGTCGATCTGCACGACCGGCCGGGTGGCCATTGGAACGACGCCTACTCCTTCGTGCGCTTACACCAACCTTCGGCGAATTACGGTGTCAATTCGCGCGCACTGGGCCACGGCACGAAGGACGCCACCGGTCTGAACGCCGGTCTGGACGAACTGGCCACGGGCGCCGAGGTTCTGAGCTACTTCGAGCAAGAAATGCAGCAGCAGTTCCTGCCCACAGGGCGTGTGGCCTACCACCCACGTTGCCGGTACGAGCAATGCGACGGTGAGCATACGTTCATTTCGCTGGTATCGGGTCGACGCCAGCGCGTGAAAGTGCGGCGCAAGCTAGTCGACACCCGCTACTTCAACGTGCAGGTGCCATCCACGCACCAGCGCTCGTACGAGGTGGCACCGGGTCTGCGCTGCGTGCCTCTGAACGACTTGCCGGTCATCGCGCAGCCGCCATCCGGCTTTGTCGTCATCGGCGCCGGCAAGACCGGCGTCGATGCCTGCCTGTGGCTGTTGGCGCACGGTGTCGAGCCAGACGATATTCGTTGGATCATGCCGCGCGACGCCTGGATGCTAAACCGTGCGCAGTTCCAAAGCGGTCAGCCGGTTCTGGCGATGCGCAGCGCAGTGGAGCAACTGGAGGCGGCAGCCGCGGCCGCGTCGCTGGTCGACCTGTACGCGCGGCTCGAAGCAGGCGGGCATCTGCTGCGCCTGGATCCGGGCGTCGAGCCGACGCTGTACCGCTGCGCCACAGTAACGCTCCCTGAATTGGAGCAACTGCGGCGCATCCGCAACGTCGTGCGGCTGGGCCGCGTGCAGCGCATCGAGGCCGAGCGCATCGCGCTAGAGCGAGGCAGCGTTGCGGCCGACCCCGGCTGGCTGTATGTCGATTGCTCGGCGCGCGCCTTTTGCAACCGCGATGTACCGCCCATCTTCAGCGGTAGCACGATCATGCCGCAGCCTGTGCGCACCTGCACTTCGACCTTTTCCGCAGCCCTGGTCGCGCACGTCGAAGTGGCCCTCGCCAGCGATAGCGAGAAGAACGCGATGTGCGCGCCGGTACCGCTGCCTGAGCGCCCGCTCGACTGGCTGCGCATGGCGCTGGTGGCCACGGCCAACCAGGGGCGCTGGGCCCGAGATCCCGGGTTGCGCGCCTGGCTGGCGGCGTCGCGGCTGAACCACCTCGGGGGCGAGGGTGCGACTGCAGACGAAGCCGAGATGCAGTCGTTGCGACAACGCTACCGCCAATGTGTCGGCCCGGCGATGGAGAGCCTAAATGAGTTGCTGGCCAACCCGCATGAATAATTTGAACGATCCCTTCGCGGTTCTGGCAACCCGGCAAGTTGGACCTGTGGTCAGGGTACCTGGGAGCGACCATACGGCGCCATCCGTGCGCCACAGCTTGAGTTGTGCATCGGCTTGCCATGATTTCACCCTAGCGCATGCGCATGCCTCGTGGCCCTGCCACCGGCGCACTCGGCAACACCGGCCCAAAGACCGCCTTTCGATCAGCCGCCAGCGCCGCCGCTTTGGCAGCGGCTTGATCGCCCGCCACACAAGACTGGAGACCTCATGGCATTCTCACTTTATGACGCAACCGTTCCGAGTTGGCAGCAAATTCTCGGTTCTGTCGCCGGCCTGATCGACAAGGCACAGGCGCACGGCCTTGAACATCAGCTCGCACCAGCGTCGATCATCGAGACTCGTCTGGCGAAGGACATGCTGCCGTTCGGCTACCAGGTGAAGTCCACGGTGGCGCACTCGATAGGCGCCATTGATGGCGTGCGAAAGGGTGTGTTTTCGCCAGACAAGTCTGCCTGGCCCGACAGTTTTGAAGGTCTGCGTGACATGCTTTCCGGCGCCGCCGAAAGACTGGCTGCGCTCGACCCCGCCGAGATCAACGCCTTTGAGGGCGGCGCCATGCGGTTTGAGATGGGCAGTTACAGGATCGACTTCACGGCGGAGAATTTCCTCCTGTCATTCTCGCTCCCCAACTTCTACTTTCATGCGACAACCGCGTACGACATCCTGCGCGCGCAGGGGCTTGTCATCGGCAAAAAGGACTTCGTTGGGAGACTGCGAAAGAAGGACTGATCGTGCCATCCTGCTGGGCAGGCAATCGTCGTTGTGCGTGGCGCCTTGGGGAAAACGTGAGCGACCCTGATCTACCAGTCAGGCAAAGTTCGGGCTAGGCCATAAACCCCAGGTTCTTTGAGGAGAAATTTCCCAGATTCGGCAGCACCGCTGTCATGTCCGTGGCCGAGACCCCAAACCAGCTGGCCAGTGTGGCGCCCATCTGGTCAACCGACAGGTTGGGCAACAAGCGGCCCTGGCCGACATCGTCAACTCCATTGTTGGCGATCACCGGTGGAATGCCAACAAAGGACTTGCCCTGCACAGCGCCCCCAAGGACGAAGTGCATGGAGCCCCAACCGTGATCGGACCCGTCGCTGTTGCTCACCAGGGTTCGACCAAAATCGGATGCGGTAAATGTCGTCACCGCATCGGACACCCCGAGTTCCACTGTCGCGTCATAAAACGCGGACAGCGCGTCTCCCAGCTTGGTCATCAGCACAGGGTGCGCGGTGGACAGGCTGCTGTGGGTATCGAAGCCATTGAGGGCCACCAGAAACACCTGCCGCTTGGCGCCCAAAGCCGATCGGGACGCAATCATCCGGGCGACCATCTTCAACTGGCTGGCAAGGTCGTTGCCGGTTGGGAAAACCGTGCTGACGCTGGCGCCCGCCAGTGCGGAGGTGAGTGCCACTTGAGCATCGATTGAACGCCGGGCCACCCGCGCATACTCGCTTTCAAACAATTGCGTGCTGGGTGCCACCAACAGGTTTCGCAGAGCGGTGGAGCAGGCACTCGATCCAAACAGGTTGCTGGTCACCCCATTGATGGCCACTGCACCGCCTGTTGTAACCTGGTACTGAACGGCACTCTTGCCGGTCAGGTACACCGCATTGCCCGACACGTTGACACAGGTAAAGGTGGCATTGCCGTTACCTGCTGCAAACAGGTCCCCCAAGCGACCACCCCAGCCCGAAGTGGCGCCCTCCGGTGAGGACGCCTGCCAGTACGCCTGTTGGTCGTTGTGGGAAAAGAGCTTGGGTGGCAGCAGAACCGATTTGTTGGTGTACTGCAGCTTGGTTGTGGGCCGCACCAGGGTCCCCACATTGAGAATCACCGATAGCTTGCCGGCATCAAACGCCGGTACCAATGGGACCAGCCCCGGCGCCAGCGCATACTGGCGCCCACCCGCCAGCGGTGTGGTGGGATTGAGCACGGTGGCTGCAAGGGCCGTGCGGTCGATGGCGATGTTCGAGCGAAATCCCCTGTAAGCGGTGTGGCTGGGCAGGTCGTAGGGCACCAGGGTATTGGCGTAGTCGTTGCCACCGTACAGGAAGACACACACCAAAGCTTTGTAGTCGCCTGCCGTTGCTGCAGCGGCCTCGCCCATCGCAGCCAGGGACAGTGCCCATGGCGTTGCACTGGCCGCGAGCGACAGGGCTGCACCGCGCTTCAGAAAAGCGCGCCGCGAAGCTTGGTCGGCGGGCATATCGGGAAAATGGTTCACGAACGTTTCCTTACTTCTGGGCGATATAGGAAGGCGAGGCCATGACCAGAACCATAGCGGCATAAATGCGGTTGAGCTTGCCGGCATCCGTATTGACGGCAACGGTGTCCAGCGCTGTTTTCAGACTCGCCAGCGTTGCCGCTGGCAACTGGTTGGCAGCAAGCACCAGATTGAGCTCGGCCAGCAGTGCCGCGCTATCGGCAACCACCGCAAGCAGGCTCGCGTAGTTGGCTCTGACATCGCCAATACCCACACCGCTGACGGCACGCTGCATGAAATTGACGTAGCCCGGAATAGAGGACTCGTTGGTAATCTGAAACTCAGGCGCCACCAAGCCCAGGCTCGACAGGTCGCTACCCGGGGGCACATAACCGGGTCGAAAGAAGTTGAAGACAGAGGCCGAACGCATGGGGCTTTGACCCAGTTTGGTGGCCGGGTCAGACAGGTCGCCCACAGCCCAAACGTTGGTTGCCGAGTTGGCACCGAAAGCCCGCGCCCAGTTCAAAAAACGCACCGCTGGCTCGCGCAGTTTCCCGAATGCGGCGTCGCTAGCCAGTGCCATGTCGCGCGCCTCGGGGTCCAGAAATACAGCTTTGACGACGGCCCGCAAGTTCCCCCTGACGCCACCGCCGTCATCCACGAACGCAGAGGCAACCCGGCTGACGTAGGCCGCAGTGGGGTTGCTGGTTATCAGACGCTGAATGAGCTGCTTGCAAACAAAGGGGGCCGTATTGGGGTGGTTGAAAACGGTGTCGAGCGCAATTTGGGCTGCATCAGCCGCGCTCGTTCCCGCAGGAATCGTGACGCCCAGGAAGGTTTTGCTACCGGTTTCATAGCGCCCGGCTATCTGGATCATGGGCTTCTTGGTGCTGTCCGGCCCGTAGCCGCCGATATAGCCGGTCGAGTCAATGTCCCACCCGGTCCAGACCCGCGCCATGCCGCTGACATCGTCCTGCCCGTAGGTTTCAACCGTGTTGCCGTTGACCAATTTGGGAGTTCCGTCCTGGTTGAGCAGCAAAAGGCCGATACTGAAGAGCTGCATCAACTCGCGGGCAAAATTTTCGTCCGGCTGGCTGCCAGTGACCGTATTGGCTTTTTGATTTCCGCGGTAGGTCAGGTAAACGCCCATGGCCGGACTCATGGCCATTTGTCCGAGCAGATCACGGTAGTTACCGAAGGCGTTGGATTCCAGAATGTCCAGATAACTGGCGACGACAAACTGACGCCAACTCACCGCTACACCGGCGGCGGAGACCACGAGGATTTCGGACAGCGCCAGCGTGACCCGCTGACGCAAAGCGTCGGGGCTACTGATCAGCTTGCGCCAGATCGAGTGGTCCATTCCTGCATAGCTGCTGATATTGGCTACCACCGCGTAACCCTGCGCCGTCATCCAGTCGTAGTGCGATTGACTCTGGGGCGTTCGGAACTGGCTGTCGATCCAGTCAGCGTACCGGGTGGACTGCATCACGGTGATGTCTGCCTTGTTTGCCCCCAAGGTGGCCTGCGCCAGAAAGCGGGCTGCTTCCGTGATGTTGGCGGGCGCAGCATTGGAAGACTCGCAGGACGTGGCATCCACCGTGCAGTTGTAGTCAGCCAATATGCCGAACTGCTTGAGAGCGCCTGCCGTGATGTCGCCCAGCACATACACTTTTGTATCAGTGGAAATGGCGATGAAGTTGTAGGCCCCATTGGGCAGTGGATAGGCCCGAAATACGTAGCTCAGCGTCCCGCTGGACCCGCTGCGTGTGGGTTGCGGACCCGGAAAATATTGTGGAAGCACCGACTCAACCCAGGCCAGGAAGCGGTCAACGGTGGTGGAACTCGCCGCCAGGATCGCTCTTGCGGGCGTCGCCAGTTCACTTGGCCGCACTGTCTGAGTAATCAGTGTGTTCGAGGGTGCCGCCTCACCCAAGGGGAGCGACGCGCCAAACACCACTGCCTCAGCGCCGGTCATGGACGTGCCGCCGCCACACGCCACCAACAGCGCAGCCGCCCAGGCGCAGGCAGAAGTTGCACGCAGGATGCCTGAATTGTCTAAATCAGCGCGATAGCCCTGTTCAGCACTATTTCCCGTGACGCCAGCCACTTCAACTTCCATAGCATCTCCTGAATGGTTGCACATCACTAGCCAAACAAAATTCCAGCATACCTTATCAAATCACAACGTGCCGACACGGTGCAGCGGTTGACAGCGCTGCGATCGCGACGCAGTCGCCCGGCGCCTCTGTCGAGCCCATCACACAGTGTCATTTGTTGGCCTTGAACGAC
>CAYHDD010000148.1:0-7080 GCA_964355195.1 uncultured Rhodoferax sp.
ACTGGATCACGGTCAACTACCGCGAGGCCTATGGCATCTATGCCTGCAACGGCATCCTGTTCAATCATGAGAGCCCCAGACGGGGTGAAACCTTTGTTACGCGCAAGATCACCCGGGGCCTGGCCAACATCAGCCAGGGACTGGAAGAATGCCTGTTTATGGGCAACATCGACGCCCTGCGCGACTGGGGTCACGCCAAGGACTATGTGCGCATGCAGTGGCTGATGCTGCAACAAGACAAACCCGAAGACTTCTGTATTGCCACCGGCGTGCAGTACAGCGTACGCCAGTTCATTGAAAAGACGGTCGCAGCTTTGGGTATCAGTATCCGCTGGCAAGGCAAGGGTGTCGATGAGATTGGCTATTGGGACCAGAAACCTATCATCCGCATCGACCCGCGTTACTTCCGCCCCACCGAAGTGGAAACCTTGTTGGGCGACCCGAGCAAGGCGAAGGCAAAGTTGGGCTGGGTGCCTGAGATTACGCTCGATGAGATGATTCAGGAGATGGTGGCGGTTGATCTGGCGGATGCCAAAAAGCACGCGCTGTTGAAACAGCATGGCTATCAGGTGGCCGTGAGCGTGGAATAGTTGAGGTGAAGATTGCTGTGGCTGGCTTGGGTTATGTGGGCCTCTCCAATGCGGTCCTACTGTCCCGGTACAACGAGGTCGTCGGCATCGATCTCGACGCTGCAAGAGTGAGCTTGGTGAACAAGCGGCAGTCGCCCATCGAGGATGCCGAGATAAAAGACTACCTGGCGCACAAGGCACTCAACCTGCGGGCCACCCTCGATAAGGAGGATGCCTACGCTGGTGCAAATTTCGTGATCATTGCGACCCCTACCGACTACGACGCCGAAACCAATTATTTCAACACTCGTACCATCGAGTCGGTGATTGAGGATGTGTTGGCGATTGCTCCGTCGGCGGTGATGGTCATCAAATCGACCGTGCCGGTAGGCTACACCGCCAAGACAAAGGTGCACTACCAGAGTACCGCGGCGGCGGGTAGCCTCGAAAGTGCTGCGGTTGGCCGTGAGGTGAACCTTATCTTCTCTCCGGAATTCCTACGCGAGGGTAGGGCGTTGTACGACAACCTGCACCCGTCCAGAATCGTCATGGGCGAGCAATCGGAGCGAGCACGAACCTTTGCAGGTTTGCTGCAACAGGGGGCCATCAAGCAAGATATTGACGTTCTGTTTACCGACAGCACCGAGGCTGAGGCCATCAAGCTCTTTGCAAACACTTTCCTTGCTCTGCGCGTGGCCTACTTTAATGAACTCGACACGTTTGCAGTGACGCATGGGCTTGACGCCAGGCAGATCATTCAGGGCGTTTGCCTGGACCCGCGCATCGGACGCCACTACAACAACCCGTCCTTTGGCTATGGGGGCTATTGCCTACCCAAAGACACCAAACAATTGCTGGCGAATTACGCTCTGGTCCCGCAAACTCTGATGGGGGCGGTGGTGGACTCCAACAGCACGCGTAAAGACTTCATTGCTGCCGACATTCTCAAGCGCCAGCCCAAGGTGGTTGGCATCTACCGCTTGGTCATGAAAGCAGGCTCCGACAACTACCGTGCCAGCAGTATCCAGGGCATCATGAAACGCATCAAGGCCAAAGGCGTTCAAGTCATCGTGTTCGAGCCCGCGCTCAAAGCATCCACCTTCTTTCACTCAAGTGTGGTCAGTGATCTTGCCAGGTTCAAGTCGGAAGCGGACGTGATCGTGGCCAACCGTTTGACGCAGGACTTGGAGGACGTGATGGCAAAGGTCTACACGCGAGACTTGTTTGGTCAGGACTAAGTGCTAGCGCAGCTCAAGCTCCTCATTGATGGCGTCAGAGCGCACCCCGGCTTTCGACGCTACTTCGCCAACACTTCGTGGATGTTTGCCGAGCAGATCCTGCGCATGCTGGTGGGTTTGCTGGTGGGCATCTGGGTTGCGCGGTTCCTAGGGCCTGCCCAGTTTGGCGTCTTCAGCTACGCGATTGCGTTTGCCGCATTGTTCGGCAGTTTGGCCAAGTTGGGCCTGGACAGCATCGTCATTCGCGACTTGGTCCGCAACGCGGACCGGCTCGAACTCTATATGGGTACTGTATTTTGGCTGAAGATGCTGGGGGCGACGATCATGCTGGCGGCGATGCTGCTGGCCATTCATTTGACATCCAACGATTCGACGACGAACCTCTATATCTTCATCATTGGAAGCGGCACGCTCTTCCAGTCGTTTGAGGTCATTGATTTCTATTTTCAATCACAAGTGCTCTCCAAGTTTGTGTCTTACTGTAGGTTGACGCAGTTGCTGATTTCGTCGCTGTTGAAGCTGTACTTCATTCTTGTGGGGGCAGAACTGATTTGGTTTGTTGTGGTCAGCCTGATTGACCAGGTAACGCTCGCTTTCACGCTCTATCTTGCCTACCGTTACCGTAGGACAGGCGTGAGTCTTTGGCAGTTCGACTTCCATACTGCAAAGCTGCTGCTGCGCGAAAGCTGGCCCTTGGTGATTAGTGGGCTGGTTGTCACAATCTACATGCGCATCGATCAGGTCATGATCAAGGAAATGCTGGGAGACGAGCAGGTGGGTCTTTATTCCGCAGCGGTACGCCTGAGTGAGGGCTGGTACTTTGTTCCGGTCATCATGACCAATTCCCTTTTTCCCGCTGTCGTGAGAGCCAAGGAAATCAGCCTCAAGCTGTACCACACGAGGCTACAGCGGCTCTACACCTTCGTGGTTTGGATGGCTATTGCGTTCGCGCTGCCGATGACGTTCTTGAGTGATTGGCTGGTCGTCCTGCTGTACGGCGAGGCGTTCCGGGCAGCGGGGCCGGTGCTGATGGTTCACGTTTGGGCTGGTGTCTTTGTTGCGTTGGGTGTGGCCAGCAGCAGCTGGTTTGTCAGCGAAAATCTACAGCGACTGGCGTTCTACAGAACCTTCCTAGGGGCGGCCATCAATGTCGGCCTGAATTTGCTGATGATCCCGGCGTTTGGCATGTTAGGGGCCGCCGTGGCAACCATCATTTCGCAATCGATGGCAGCATTCTTTTTTGATCTGCTTACCAAAAGGACCCGAATGGCATTTTTCATGAAACTCAGAACACTCGGTTTTTCAAGCCTGAATTGAAGGAATAGAAATGCTTGCCGCACTTTTTAGAGTGTTCAGGATGTTGTTTGTCAGGAAAAGATTTTATCGATTCTATAAAGCCCTCTATAGCATCAGCCTTCGCGGTATTGGCGTCAGAAATTTTGAGTCCGATGCATTGAGTGGCGAAAAACACTTCATCGAGCGGCACATTTCGACGATCCAGGGTGGCGTCATTCTTGACGTCGGTGCGAACGTCGGCGCTTACTCCAAACTCATTCGAGGCGCAAATTCAGTGGTCCGAATTTGTGCCTTTGAGCCACACCCGAAGACATACCTGAAATTGACTGGAAATCTGGCTGCATTGAATGTTGAAACCTACAACGTGGCGGTCGGGTCGGAGTCTGGCAGACTGGACCTCTTTGATTACGCCGATGAGGATGGCTCGTCGCATGCGACGCTCTACCAAGATGTTATAGAGCGAATTCACAAAGGACACTCCACCAAGCACGAAGTTGAGGTGATCAAACTGGACTCGTTTGTGAGGAGCCAGGGCATTGAGCAGGTGGCTTTGCTGAAGATCGATACCGAGGGCCATGAGCTGGAAGTCTTGCACGGCTTTCTTCAATTCATCAGGGCCAACAAGGTTAGCGTGATCCAGTTTGAGTTCAACGAAATGAATATCGTCAGCAAGGCGAGTTTCAGGGACTTTTGGGAGCTGCTGTCCAACTATGACCTCTACAGAATGCTCCCCGATGGACTGGTGCTGATAGACTCTTACAGCCCGATCCATTGTGAAATTTATGCCTATCAGAACATCGTGGCCAAGTTGAAGGCGGGAGAGACCTGACGTGGAATCGCGTCCGAGTTCAGGAGTCGCCTCGGGCGCGCACGTCGACGGTGCGGCGGCTGTTGCTCTCTTCGTTTTCAATCGCCCGGACCATACCCGGCGTACCCTAGAGGCGTTGAAGCGAAATCAACTGGCGCCGGCAACCGATCTTCTTATATTCTCTGATTCGTTCAAGCTTGACTCCCAGGCTGAGTCGGTGCAGCAGGTCAGAGCCTACTTGCGCAGCGTTGACGGATTCAGGTCAGTCACGCTGATTGAACGTGAACGCAATTGGGGGCTGGCACGCTCAATCATGGATGGCGTGAGCTCCGTCGTGAACGCGCGCGGCAGCGTGATTGTTCTGGAAGACGACATGGTGACATCGCCGCACTTTCTGAGCTACATGAACGAGGCGCTGGAGCGCTATCGGGACGATCAGCGCATTGTGAGCATTCACGGTTATATTTACCCGGTTGAGTCGGCGCTGCCAGAAGCCTTTTTCTTGCGGGGCGCCGATTGCTGGGGCTGGGCAACCTGGAAGCGTGGTTGGGACCTGTTCAACCCGGATGGACAGTATTTGCTCGATGAATTGAAAGGGCGCAGCCTGGTTCGCGAGTTCGATTTCAATGGAGCTTATCCGTTTTCCCGGATGTTGAAAAAGCAAATCCAGGGAAAGAATGATTCGTGGGCGGTGCGCTGGTACGCCTCTGCGTTCCTTGCTGACAAGCTGACCCTGTACCCCGGTCGCAGCTTGGTGCATAACATCGGGAATGATGACACTGGTACCCATTCGGGCGCGACGGCTCAGATGGACAATGCGTTGAGCCTGACGCCGATCGACTTGAACGGCGTTGCGGTGCAGCCGTCCCAGGAGGGGTGGCGAGCGTTCGTGGAATTCTTCCAGCGAAGCCAATCAATCAAGCAGAGATTGTTGAGCAAAGTCTTTTCGGCGAACCGCAAAAGGGCGCTCAAAGAGCTGGCTAGGAGTTGGCTGCCTCCGGTCATGGAGCGCTGGGCTAGAGGTCTTGTCGTGGGCGGTGGGTACGAGGGCGACTTCGCGACTTGGGACCAGGCCCGTGCCCAATGCACCGGCTACGATGAGCAGACCATTCTGGCCAAGGTTCTAGAGGCTACGCGCAAGGTTCAAAGCGGGGTCGCTGCGTTCGAGCGCGACTCGGTGCTGTTTGATGGCATTGAGTACGCTTGGCCGCTGCTGGCGGGGCTGATGTCGGCTGCCGCTCGTGCTGGCGGCCAGCTCAACGTGCTGGACTTTGGTGGCTCGTTGGGGAGTAGCTATTTTCAGAATCGGGCGTTCCTCCAGACGTTGCCCGAAGCGCGCTGGAATGTCGTCGAGCAGGCACATTATGTCGATGCGGGACGAGCAAACATTGAGCATGGACCGCTGCACTTTTATCGAACGATCGAGGAGTGCCTGAGTCAGACGCAGCCGAATGTCGTACTGCTATCAAGTGTGTTGCAGTATCTGAAGTCGCCGCGTGAGGTCCTGCAGTGCTTGTCAGAATCAGGCGCCACATGCATGATCATTGACCGGACGCCGATTGCGACTGGTGGACGAGGTCGGCTACTGGTGCAACGTGTGCCGCGACGCATCTATTCGGCGAGTTATCCAATGTGGGTGTTCTCGCAGGCCGAGATCCTGGAGATCCTGGATCCCGGTTGGCGCTTGGTGGCGTCGAATGTGAGTCCGGAAGGTGTGCAGCAATCGAAAGAAGGCCTCGAGTTTTCGTTTCGTGGTTGGTTGCTGGAGGCGCGTCGGTGAAGCCGTTCCTGGAGTCCATTTACCGCCGAGAGATGTTTTCTCCGGGTTGGCTTGGCATCTTTATCAATCCGTTTTACTTCGCGCGCGCAGGGTTGCACCGCGCAATGACTCAATTTGCGCCCAGCTTGAGTGGCCAGTTGCTGGACGTTGGGTGTGGCTCCAAGCCCTACCGGTCTCTCTTTTCGGTAGACACCTACGTTGGGCTCGACGTGGACAGCGAGAGCTCACGTAGACTGGGCGTTGCTGATCACCTCTATGACGGGCATACCTTTCCGTTTGTTGATGGGACATTCGACTCAGTGTTGTGCAATCAGGTGTTGGAGCACGTCTTCAACCCAGACCAGTTTCTTGGCGAACTAGGGCGGATACTGAAGCCGGGTGGCAAGCTACTGCTGACCGTTCCCTTTGTTTGGGACGAGCATGAACAACCCTACGACTACGCACGATACTCAAGTTTCGGCCTACAGGCGCTACTGGAAAAGAACGGGTTCAAGGTACTTGTCCACAAAAAATTGGGGGCCAACGTGTCAACCCTCTTTCAGCTTCTCAATGTTTACCTGTTCAAAGTCATTTGGCGCATGCCACTAGCTGTTAGATTGCTCCTCACTGCCACTGTCATGGCCCTTGTTAACCTTCTTGGTTTGCTCGCCCGCTCCCTGCTACCAAGTAATCCAGATCTGTTTCTTGATCATGTTGTCCTTGCTGAAAGACCTCAATGAAGTCATATGAACATGCGAAAGTCCTGATCACCGGGGGCCTTGGATTCATTGGCTCCAACTTGGCGCGCTCATTGGTTGCCCAGGGTGCCGAGGTCACGCTGGTGGACAGCCTCATTCCGCAGTACGGCGGCAACGCCTTCAACATTCAAGATTTTCGCGAGCGCGTCACAGTCAACGTCTGCGATGTGCGCGATGCGTTCGCCATGGCCTACTTGATCCAGGGCAAGGATTACCTGTTCAATCTCGCTGGCCAGACCAGCCATTTGGATTCCATGACCGATCCGCAGACTGACCTGGACATCAATGCGGCGGCGCAGTTGTCAATTTTGGAGACATGCCGCAAGGCCAACCCAAACATCAAAATCGTCTTTGCGAGTACGCGCCAGCTCTATGGCAGACCCGACTACTTACCGGTAGACGAGAGCCATCCGGTGCGCCCGGTCGATGTCAACGGAATCAACAAGCTGGCCGGGGAGTGGTATCACTTGCTCTACAACAACGTGTATGGCATTCGGGCCTGTGCGCTGCGCCTGACCAACACCTACGGTCCCCGTATGCGCGTGAAGGATGCAAGGCAGACTTTTCTGGGCATATGGATACGAAATTTGATCGAAGGCAAACCGCTCTTGGTCTTTGGCGATGGCGCCCAGCTTCGTGACTTCAACTACGT
>CAYHDD010000149.1:0-7063 GCA_964355195.1 uncultured Rhodoferax sp.
GGCGCAGCACTGGCCTACCTGCAAGTCGCGGCGCTGGGCAAAGTCGGCGAGCCGGAGGGTCGCACGGTATTCTATTTTTCGCTGGCAACCGTCGGTGCAGGTCTGCTAGGGACGGCGTTCACTGGCTTTGCACCCTGGCCGTCCGTCAGTTGGCAGTCTCTGGCCTGGCTCATTCCGATTGGTTTGCTGGCCTCCCTGGGACAGTGGTGCATGACCCGAGCCTACAGCCGGGGAGCAACGCTGCTGGTCGCCAACCTTCAGTACAGTGGCATTGTTTTCGGTGCGATCTACAGCCTGCTGCTGTTTGGTGACAGCATTCCTCTGATCGGATGGGCGGGGATGCTACTCATCCTTTTCAGCGGCCTGGTCGCCACGGCATTGCGTGCGCGCCTGTTGCCCGTAACACCAACCGAAGAGCACTGACAAGCCTGTCCAACCCCTATCAAGGAAAGCCTGCGCCATGTACACCACCCTTGTTTCGCCGCAACAGCTGAGTGAACTGCTGTCCAGTGGCCGACCCTGCATGGTCTTTGATTGCAGCTTTGAGCTCATGGACGCTGCCGCTGGTGAACGCCAGTATCTGGAGTCGCATATCGCCGGCGCGGTGCGGGCAGACCTGAACCGTCACCTAAGTGCAAGCTCGAATGCAGCCGACGCCGCCTCTGGAGGACGCCACCCTCTGCCCTCGCGCGAATCGTTTGCCGCCTGGCTTGGTAGCCTGGGGTTCGACAACGCCATGCAAGCGGTCGTCTATGACCGCCAGTGCGTCAATTACTGTGGCCGCCTTTGGTGGATGCTGAAATGGGTTGGCCACGAAAATGTAGCGGTGCTTAACGGCGGCCTGCAAGCGTGGCTGGCGCATGGCGGCCTGGTTGACGCAGGTGTCGGGCAAGCTCGCGCGACGGCAAAATTCATGTTCGCCCCACCCAAGGCCAACCTGAAGACCACCGAAGACGTGGCGCGCGACCTGGGGCGCCCCGGTCAAAGCCTCATCGATGCCCGCAGTGCCCCCAGATTCCGCGGTGAAGTCGAGCCGCTCGACCCAGTCGCTGGCCACATTCCGGGCGCTTTGAACCGGCCGTTCGGACAAAATTTTGGCGCTGATGGCAGCTTCAAACCAGCCTCCCAGCTGAAGGCCGAGTTCGAGGCTCTGCTCGGCTTGCGCGAGGCGAGCAGCGTCGTCCATCACTGCGGCAGCGGCGTCAGCGCCCTGCCAAACATCATTGCCATGGAGGTCGCCGGCCTTGCGGGCAGCGCGCTGTACGCGGGCAGTTGGAGCGAGTGGTGTAGCGACAATCGCCGCCCAGTGGCCCAGGGCTAACCCGCCAGTCCCTCAGGCGCTGCCGAACTTGGTATCGAAACGGATACCGATCTTTTGCATCAAAGGGGTGGGCAGCAATCCGCCGGCACACACGATGACGGCATCATTGCGGTGCCGCTGAACAAGACCCTCCGATTCAATCTCAACCTCGTGGTCCAGGATGCATCGCACCTTGGAGTCCAACATGACGCGCAGGCGTCCAGTGGTCTGCTGCCGCTCGAGCAGCGTTCGATTCTTTTGCTTGACCCTGGAAAAGGCTGCGCTACGGTAAGACAGGATGACCTCGGTTCCGTCCTGCTCCGACAAGGCAATCGCTGCCTCCAGCGCGCTATCACCGCCCCCGACCACAAGCACGCTTTGTCCCTCGAACTGCGACGGATCGACCAAGCGGTACATGACCTTGCTTGACTCCTCGCCGGGTACCTCCAATTTGCGTGGCGTTCCCCGACGTCCCATCGCCAGTAACACCGAGCGAGTGCTGTAACTCCCCTTGCCGGTCCGAACCACAAACCCGTCACCCGACTTCTCCACCATCTCCATCGATTCACGGAAACAGATCTCCAGGCCCGTTTTGCGAACCACGTCAAGCCAAAATTCGAGCAACTTCTCCTTTTGCACTTCCGCGAACTTGACCTTGCCAATCAGGGCCAGCTCGATCGGTGCGGTCATGGCAATTTTTTGTCGCGGATAGTGGTAAACCGCGCCACCCAAGGTCTCCTCCTGCTCCAGAATCTTGTAGCGCAGCTTGTGTTCGAGTGCCGACAAACCGGCCGATATACCTGCCGGACCGCAACCGACGATGATCACATCGAAGTCAGTTTCAGCCCGACTCAGGCGCTTACGGATTGACTCCATAGCCTGGCGGCCCTGTTCAGCGGCTTTGCGAATCAGCCCCATGCCGCCGAGTTCGCCGGCGATGTAGATGCCCGGCACGTTGGTCTCGAAATGTGGATCAATGTTGGGGATGTCGATGCCACGCTTCTCGGTACCAAACACCAGACTGAGGGCTTCGACCGGACAAGCAGCGGCACAAGCACCGTGACCGATGCAATGCGCCGCATTGATCAAGACCGCCTTGCCGTTAACCACGCCCAGTGCTTGCTCCGGACAGGCTTTGACGCAGGCACCAGAACCCATGCACAGCGCCTGATTCGTCACCGGGTGCAAGGAGGGTGGCTCGGCCAGTCCGCTCGCCACGGCCTCCTTCAACCCGGCCAGATTTGTGTGATGAATGCGTCGCTGGCGTCTCAGGTAAAGCACCATCACAACGAGAATGATGGCCAGATACAGTAGCAGGTAATTCATAGAGCTCAAGAAACTGCGGGCACAAATTGCCCCGAAAGCTGTGAGCTTACTCGCTAACGATCTCGGAAATTTGAATCGTCAAACCCTTGCTACCGACCGACACCGGGCCCACCCGTCCCATCAGGTCACCTTTGAGCGGCGCGGCGTTGGCGGCCTTGGTCACTCGCGCCACCACAATCACCTGACCGGCCTGCGACAAGCGGGTCTGAGGCGACATCGCCGTGCTGTCGTCGAGCACAAACTGAATCGGCAAATCACGAACCTCTTTGCGCAGCATGGCCAAGGGCATCCGGGAGCCTTGTGCCGACCGTGCAAAGACAAAGATCGTGTCATCAGGCTTTGCTTCTCTGAGCAACGCCGGAGCCAGAACTACGGTCCCGCTCACGGTCCCGACGCTGCCGACAACCTCCGCAGGCGACCCGACCCCTTTCGGTGCGATTGCTTCAGGCGTTTGAGTCATTTGCTGGAGAATGGCTGCATGCGGGTCAGCACCAAGGATCGCCGACCCTGAACCGGACAGACGGTAGGATTTGGGACCGGCGGCCGAGTCGTTTGTCGAACTGTTGGCTCGGTAGGCAACCCAGGCAAGAGTGCCAACAGCAAGCGCCAGCAAAAGGCCTCCGAACGCCAGCCAGCCATGGCGACCAGGCTGGCGCCAGGACGAAATGGCAGGCGCCTGATCAGCCAGCACGTGATTCAGAATGCCGCGTTCAACTTGCAACCGGGCTTGTTCATACGATTCGCTCGGTAACTCGCCCGTGGCCTGACGTCTGGCGAATTCCTCCATTTGCTCCTTTGCTTGTGCGATGTCAAGGCCCACCTGTTTCTCGGATGTATTCATAAGCAGTTTGACAGCTCGTCCTTAGAAATCGTAGCGTGCACCGAAGTAGAAGTTCATCCGGTTCGATGAGGTCGTAGAGCCTTGCCCACCGAGCCCGGGAGCAGCTCTGGCATCGGAGCGCTCATAAGTCAACTCAGTTTCCAGTGAAACCTTCTGATGCGCCTTGTAGGTCGCACGAATGCCGGCTGTCCAGACGTCGTTGCTGGCGCCACTCGCATCGCTTTGTGTGTAGTACTTCACTGAGGGCTCCAACTGCCAGCGCTCATCCAGGCTGGAAAGATTGTTGTAGGACAGCAGCGTACCGTGATAGCTCGGTCCGCCCAGCAAACTCAGGTTAAAGACGTGCGTGTCCCGTGGCGAATACAGATTGCTTCCGATCAGTTGCCCGCCCACGCTCCACAGATTTCCGGTACTCGGTTGCCCGTTGGGCAACAGGTCGGCAACGGGCTTGATTTCGTCCACGCTGGTCAGACTCAAATCAGCTCCGATCTGCCAATTCTTGGCGATCGAGGTCGTACCGCCGACATGGGCCTGTGTCTGGTACGGCGTAAGTCCCTTTACCTGTTCGCGCAGGAGGTCGATCGGTGTCACTCCCAACAGGTCCTGAACGCGTCGCGCCGGTGCCAGCAGGGCCGGATTCTGGAAGAACAGGACGTTACCCAAAGACAACAACGGCGTGGTGCGCCGGTCAACCATCGCATTGATCACGGTTGCCTCGCTCACTTGCCAGGTGGTCTGGACCGCAGCCACATTGACGCCCCTGATGATCATGTCATAGTCAAACTGAGTAGACGCCGACAGTCCGCCGCTGAAGTAGCGCAGGTCAAAGCCCAGGCCGCGTCGATCGGTCACCCCATCGATGACCTGTTCAATCAGGAAAGCACTGCCGCCGAGTTCCTTGGTCAGCGCCTCAGCGTCGATCGAAAAACCATAAAAGGTCCGGCGCGTGTCAAGCAAGGGATCTGAGGGGGTTCCAGCCACCGCGTTCAATTTCCATTTCGGTTGAAAGGCATAGCTGGCTTGAAGCCCGTCAAAACGGTACAGCACACCACCGCCGTTGGGAGACTGCCGACCGACACGAAAGCTGGTCCCGTTGGCCAGCGAACGGTAATCAAAATATAGGGCAGACATGCGGTTCTTGCCTATCTCTTTGATCAAGTCGTCGCTGAAGTTGTCGCGAAAGACAAAGCGCATGTCCTTGTCAGCGTCGCGGTAACGCCAATTGAGGTCAATATTAGTTTGCAATTGCCTCTGATCCACCGCCGACAGCGTGGTGTCTGATTGCAGTATGGGTAACCCTCCCAACACAGAATCCTTGAACTCTTGCGAACGCACATCGGACTTGCCGCCATAGTAGAACATCGACACTGAACCACTCGTGCTCGATGTCGCCTCAGGCACGACCTTAGCAGCCTGTGTCGACTGCCCCGGCGTGGGCAGACCGGCGGCCAGTTGGCGCACGCGGTCGCTATCCGCCCCAGTCGGATAAAGCTTGAGAAACAGATCGAATTCAGCGGACGCTCTGGCGTTGTCGCCAACATTCAGGCGTGCCAAACCGATCAGTTCGTGCGCGCGCCGCGACGAAGTGTTGGGTGGCAGATTGAGCAGTTGATTCAACGACTCGATTGCCGCCGCATAATTGCCGCCATCAAATGTGGCTTGCGCCGTCGTCAACAGCGCCCGCGCCGACGATTCGACCGCGGCTGTGGCCGGTGCTGGCGGCGCGACTACGGTCCGATCCATCGTCGTTTCCAGCTTGGTGGCGACAATCAAGGCAGGGACCACAGTATTCAGCAGCTTGACGGATGCTGCCTTGCCTTCGAGAACCAGCTCAAGGCTGCGACTATCGCGGCCAGCACGCACATGGGCTCGCAGGGGAGCCGCAAAACGAATCACCAGTCGGCGACTCGCATTGATTTGTGTCGCGCTGCCGTCGGCTTCATCCTTGATGGTGATGGAGGGGATGTCACCCGCACCCGACAATCGTCTTTCGCTGACGATATCGCTGATCTGATCACGCGTCGGCAGCACGGTGTAGAACGCCTGCACCAGATCCGAGGCGCGCGCCGACACCGACTTCGAGTAGAGCACCGGCGTCACCAACTTGATTTGCACAATGGCGTTGGCTCCCTCCTCGCGCACATTGACTTCGTCGATGAACTGAGCCTGCGCGGTAGACGCAAAGCAGGCAGCAAGGCATGCGGCCAGAGGTAACAAGGAAAGGTTTTTCATGATAGAGATACTAGGTTAGTGGTGTCTGAAATTTGGCAAGGAATCGTCACGAATCAACTCGACTCAATCCCACTTGGAGTACGCGATGCCCTTGCTCCCCAAGGGTTTGTGACAACCCGAGACCGAGCAGTCTGTCTTTCCAGTCTTTTCGTGGGTAAGCGATTTCCGCTCCATGCGTCCTTGGTAACTGGTTCCCGTGGCGTGGCACGACTTGCACCAGCCGGCGCCGTTGCCCATGCTGGCGTTGTGATTCATTCTCTCGGTCGCCCACGAAACTGTGCTGCTATGGCAGGCATTGCAGTCCATCGCCGCACCGTTCAACAGCTGCGCCTCGGGAACATGGTTCGCCATCTTCGCCATGGCCCCGCCGCTGGTTCCTTGCGAGGTATAGCTGCCGTTGTGGCACGACTTGCAAGCCACGGTTTTGACCACCGTGTGATTCATCGTGACGGCTGTATGGAAACTAACCTGCGACTTGTGGCATGAGTCACACTTCGCGACACCGGCTGGCACCGGGATGTGAACCGCAGATTTGCTGACCGCGGAGGTTGAACCATTGTGGCAAGTGTCGCAAGTTCCGGTCCCCACGGCGTTTGCGGCAGGGTGCGCATACTGAACGTTGAGCCAGTTGCTCGCGGACTTGTGACAGCTCTCGCACAGCGTCACGCCGGTGTGCGTTGAGGTGTTGGGCTTGGCCGTCAACCCGAACGCGGTGGTGGCATGGCAACTCGCACAACCGGTGACAACCGAAACATTCAAGTGGAACTTGGACGGTGTCCAGGCGGGATATTTGTGGCACGTACCGCAGCTTGCCGTAGTTGGAATATGCGTCGCGCTCTTGCCCGTGGAACTGACACCGTTGTGGCAACTTGCACAATTGGTAGCGCTCGTAAAGGTACTGTGATCGGCCTTGGCGCCAGTCCAGATCGTGGTCGATTTGTGGCAGGTCTCGCAACTCGCCGTGGTTGCCAGATGCGAGGCGATCTTGCCAGTGGCAACCGTGCCGTTATGGCAGCTGGAGCAACCCGTGCTGACCGTCACATTGGTGTGGAACTTGGCGGGTGTCCAGGCCGTGTAGCTCTTGTGGCAGGTGCTGCAATTTGTGGTTGTACTCAGATGGTTCGCGCTCTTGCCGGTGGCGTTGGTGCCGTTATGGCAACTGGCGCAGTTGGTCGCGCTGGTGAAGGTGCTGTGATCAACTTTCGCGCCAGTCCAGATGCTGGTCGACTTGTGGCAACTCTCGCAACTTGCTGTCGTTGACAGATGCGAGGCGGTCTTGCCGGTGGCCGTCGTGCCGTTATGGCAGCTGGAGCAACCCGTGCTGACGGCCACATTGGCGTGGAACTTGGCGGGTGTCCAGGCCG
>CAYHDD010000150.1:0-6985 GCA_964355195.1 uncultured Rhodoferax sp.
CTCGTCGTGGCAGGTGACGCAGAGCTTGGCGCCGGTCTCACCGGCGGCCCAGGCAGAGGGCAGCAAGAGGGCGAACAGGCACAGGCCGACGGCGGCGATTGATCGATTGATTTGCATCCCAGTTTCCTTCAACAGGTCCATCGTCATTTTTGGCCGTGGACCAGGTCCACGCTCTTGGAGCCACCGCTGGCATGGCAATCGTCGCAGGTCTCACGCGGCAGACCGGCGATTTGCGCCTGGGTCTTGTCGCCAAACGCCGCGCCACCAAAATTTGCCACGTGGTCGGTTGCTTTGGTCGAATCATGACAGGCCGTGCAGGTGGCTGCCTTGGGTGAAATCACGCGCCACAGGTTGGGGTCGGTGACACCGGTGTCTTTCTTGACGACGGCACCAAGCGGACTCTGGTCGGTCTTGTAGGAGTTGTTGATGTGGCAGGCGTTGCAGTTGATGCCAACACCGGGCCAGGCCACTTCAGCCGCGAAGTTCGAGACCAGAGCTACCCCGCTGGCATTCACTTGCGCTGAGAGCGATTTGCCACCGCTGACGGAAGTGCCGTCCTTGTTGAAGGCGCCTACCACCGTGTTGCCGTGGGTGAACGGATAGGTGCGCTTGGAGTTGCCGTGCACGCCGTGAATCATGCGCTTGAATTGATAGGACTCGTTGAGCGCCATGCCGTTGGTCATGACGCTGGTGGAGACGCGGTTGGCATCGTGGCAGACCACGCAGGCTTCGACTGTGTTGCGGGCGCCGCTGTGGAAGGCGTTCTCCAGCGTGTTGGAGGCCGAACTCGCACCCAGGGCGCCGTGGCAGGCGTTGCACTTCTCATTGGCAACTATGCTGCGGCGTGGCTGCAAATCACCGCTCAGCGCGACTTCCTTGAAGCCATGCTGGGCGAGTGTGTTAACCAGCACAGTCGGCGTCACCAGTGGTCGAGGATTGGTGCCTGATGCGGCGGCCAGCTTGGGCTCCTTGATCTGGCCGATACTGACCACGCGTGCCGTGCCGAAGGCCTTGGCGCTGGCGCTGTCATCGGGCACCGGGATGCTCACGGTGTAATGGTTGGAGCCGTCGTTGCTGCCCTTGTAGGCATAGGCGTTGGCGGCGTTGCCCCCGTTGTTGTAGGCCGAGTACTCGGTCACCGGCGACGACTGACCAAGCATGTTCTGATAGGCGAGGTAGAAGCGCAGGTTGCCGAACTTGCTGGTGTTGGCGCAGCTCAGCGTGACGCTGGCGCCGGTGCAGTCCGAACTGATCAGGTTGTAGGCTGTGTTGCCATTGGTCGGGTCGGACAGGAAGTATTTGACTGTCACGCTACGGGCCTTGTGATCGGCCGTGTCGTTGAAGGCCACGCTTTCGATGTTCATCTTGTACTTGGCCGCGTTGGCTTCAACCTGGTTGAAGTGCACTGCCTCAGCCGAAACCACCGAACCGGCGCTGTGGCAGCGCACACATTCCTGGTTCGGCAGGGCGCTGGCCGGGGTGCCAGCACCACCGTATTGCACGGCGATGACCTTGTGCAGTTGCTCCCAGGCTGTACCGACGCTGCTGGTGTGGCAGGTCAGGCAGGCTTCGCGGCTGGGCTTGTTCTTCCAGTTATCGCCCTGCGGTGTGTTGGCGTTGGCGCCGCTGTGGCACTTGGCGCAGTTGCGCAGGTCTTGCGGGAAGCCGACTTCGGCATAACTGTGTTTGCTGTTCTGGTAACCCCAGATGGTGTAGTCCTCGCCGCCGCTGGCGAGCTTGCTGTAGAGGCGCTTGCCGGCATGGATCTTGTGCACCATGGTGGCCAGATTCAGGTTGTTGCCGGAATTGGCGTCGGTGGTGCCGGGGTTGTGGCACATCACGCAGTACTGGGTGTCAACGCGACCACCGCCATGCAGACCGAGCTTGTCATGGCAGCTGTTGCAGGAAGACACGTCGGTCATCTTGCGCGTCCTGGCCGCGTCCGTGACCAGCACCGACTTGCCGTTGGCGTCGAGCGTGAAGTCAACATACGGGTTGACCAGCACGGTCTCGCCGGCGGCGTTCTTGTAGCTCAGCTGGATCGCGACTCGGTGCGTACGGGTGGCGTCAAAGACAACGCCATTGGTCTGCGTCGGGTCCTTGATGTCGGTCTTGAAGGTGTAGGTGTAATAGCCGTCCGGGTTGTACACCAACTGCGCTGCCAGCAAGGCAGCGTCGGTCTGCTTGGCGTCGGTGGTGGCCTGCATGGCTGAGGCTAGCGCGGGCTTGCCGCCCGGGCCGACACCGGCGGTGGCGGTTTCCTTGCGGTAAATGTAGTTGACCCATTGGTCCGGGTTGCCGTTGGAGCCGGGCACCAGCTTCGCGATGGCAAAACTGACGTTGGCAATGCTCAGGTCGGTCTTGATCTTGCCGTCGGAAAAGACCGCGAAGCTGACTTTGGGCGGGCTGCTGACGCTGACGACTGGAATACCTGCATTTTGCAGCAGCGCAAAGGGGGCGGACGGACTGACCGCGGTGTCTCCGCTGGCCAGCGCACTGGCGCTGGTCAAGACGTCTTTGACGGCAGATGATGAACTGGGCGGCGCGCTACTGCTGCCGCCGCCGCCACTGCCACCGCAACCTGCCACGGTCAGTGCGACCAGGCAGGTAATACCCCAGCGAACCCATGAATGTTTCATTTCTTCTCCGTCGTTTCACAGTAAAACGACACGTCACGAACTGCCAAAAGCGGTTAGCGAGGTACCGTTATCTCGTTGCAATTCTAAGTTCTGAACCATTCAGCGCTCGGTGGAGCGGCTCAGTCAGGGGCTACTGCGCAAGAATCCAGTCGGCCAGGTTCTTCAGGGCAGCGGCGTCTTTGCTGTCGATGACTTTGTGGTCTTCTTGCGAACCGTCATCAAGCTTCACCTTCGGGCCGGTTGTCATGGCCTTGATGACCTTGTCCTGACCATCGGCCTTGCCCTTGTAATTGGCGGCAATCTTCTTCAATGACGGGCCCTTCTTCGATTTGTCGACCGAGTGGCATTTGCCGCAGTCGTTCTTCTTGAACAGCGCTTGCGCCGCGTCAGCATCGGCGGCGATAACTTGGGTAGACAGGCCGGCCAGCGCAGCGATGGCGAAGGGAACGACGATTTGTTTCAGTTTCATTTCAAAGCCTTTCAGTTACGGTTAAAGCAGTTTACGGCAGCCTTAAGCGTGCCTAAGGGAGCGTGGGCCACAGGATAAACCCTGGGCCGTTATTTCATGACACGGGTGCCAATGGTATCCGCGCAGGGTTGATTTATATCAAACTTTTGGGGGCGGTTTTGGTAGCCGCTGTTGCATTCTGAACAGTAGCCATCGGGCAAAAAGGGTCAGCGGCCCAAGCTCTGCAACCACTGCTCCAGCTCCAGTGCGGCGGCCTCGCTGGCCGCTGCCAGGGCCTTGACCCCTCCGGCGGCGTCAGCGCTGGGCGCATCGCGCTGTGTCACCAGGCTGCGCTGCGCCAGCCACTTGCCGCCCTTCGCGCCGGCCTGGGTCAGCGTGACGCGCAGGCGCAGCAGACCGGAGCTTTTCTGGGGGCTCTCAAAGATCTGACTGAATTCTTCGAGCTCAATTTGCATGTGCAGAGGCGCTGCTGAGGCACCCTCCAGCGTCTCACCAGGGTTGAGCAGAGCGCGCTGTTGGCTGAAGTGTTGGCGCAGGCGCTGGCGAAGCAACTGGGCGGGCGGCATGCTCCAGCGCGCCAAGGCATAGGGCCGCAATTGCAGAGGGTCGGCATAGGCCAGGCGGTACAGGACGGTCGGGCTGTCGAGCGCGGGTTGGGCCTCGATGACGTCGAGCACCAGAGCGGGTTTGCGCTGTGCTGGCATGCTCGCTGCTTGTTCCAGCGGCCCAGGTCCGAAGTCGAAAACGGCAGGGCGAGCCGGTTGTGTGGGCAGGCTGCAGGCACCGAGCAGCGCCAGCGCGAGGCTGGCCAGCAGCCATCGGGGATGGAGCCCGGTGGTCCTCGGGCCTGCCTGTCCATGCTGGCAGGCGCCCAAAAACAGGTGGGTGAATTGCATGGTGCGTCTCATGGTTTACCGCTCGGGGCCGAAAAGCCGGGCTCGCCCGGGCCCGGTGGGATCGTGCTGTTGCCAAAAATCAGTGATTGCGGATTCTCGCCCAAGCTGCCGACAGCGTGATTGACTTGGCGCGTGGCGCGCGCCGCTTCATCAAGCACCCGGTTGAGGCGCGGCAGTGTGGCTGAATTCAGGTTTTGTCCGCTGCTGGCCAGTGTGTTGCTGCCGGCCGTGATCTGGTCAAGGGTGCCGTCGGGTGCGCTCATGCGCTCGGTCACGGTTCTGAAGGCGCGCGCCGAGCGACGTGCTTCGTCGGCGCTCTCGCCGACCCGCACCGAGGTGTCCTTGATGGTCTTGAGGGTGCCGTTGGCGTCCTGCATCAGTTGCGGCAGGGACTTGCTCGACGCGCTGGAGAAACTCCGGATACTCTGGGCCGCCTGATCCAGGCTGGCAATGGCCGACATCAGGCTTTGCTGGTTACCGGGCGCCAGCAGCAGGTTGACGCGGCGCGCCGTTTCCTCCAGCTGCGACAGAATTTGCGCGCCCTGGTCGGTCAGTTTGGAGAGAAAGTTGGGACGCATCGGGAGGCGGGCCGGATTGCGCGTGCTGGTCTCAAGGGCCACGTTGGATTGCCCGCTGTCGTCCAGTTGCACATAGGCCAGACCGGTGACGCCCTGAAACCCCAGCGTCGCAAAGCTTGACTGGGTGATGAGCGCCTGGTCGCTGATGGCGATGCGCACCAGCACTTGGCCGTTGACCTTGGGGTCCAGGCCAATGGTGGTGACTTTGCCCACATTGACCCCCTTGAAACGCACCGTCGCCTGGGCTTGCAGGCCGTTGACTGCCTCGCTGCTGGTGAGCTCAAAAACCCGCAGTTGGCGACTGTCGCGCGTCAGCCAGACCGCCATGGCGATCAGCAGGGACAGCAGTAGCAGCACAAAGGTGCCAGCGGCCAGGGCATGTGATTTGTTTTCCATATTCTTGCGTTCAGTGTCGCCCCTTTTTACACCGCAGACCGGTCTTTCTGCAACTGGGTGGCCCAGTGGCGGCCGCGTGTGCCATGAAAATAGTCGCGCACAAAGGGGTGGGGGCAGGCCATGACGTGGGATGGCGTGCCGTTGACGATGATGTGCCGGTCAGCCACCACCGCAATCCGGGTGCTGAGTTCGAACAGAGTGTCCAGATCGTGGGTCACCATCAGCACCGTCAGGCCGAGTTCGCGGTGCAGCGAACGCAGCAAGGCGCAGAACGCGTCGGCGCTATCGGGGTCGAGCCCAGCGGTGGGTTCGTCGAGCAGGAGCAGCGGCGGGTCCATCACCAGAGCACGCGCCAATGCCACTCGCTTGACCATGCCGCCCGACAGATCGGCCGGCATCTTGTACGCCTGCGACGGGTCCAGACCAACCATCTGGAGCTTGACCATGGCGACATCGCGAATCAACGAAGAAGGCAGGGTCTTGAGTTCGCGCAGGGCAAAGGCAATGTTCTCCAGCACGGTGAAGGCCGAGAACAAGGCGCCGTGCTGAAACAGCATGCCGACGCGACTGGCCGCGCCCTCAGCCCCCATTTGCGCTGCCGGTTGCCCGAGTACCGTGACTCGGCCGCTCTTGGGCGTTTCGAGCCCGAGTATCTGGCGCAACAAGACTGTTTTGCCACTGCCCGAGCCGCCGACAATGGACAGCAGTTCGCCGGCTTCGACACGCAGATCCAGATCCTGGTGAATCACGGTTTCATGGCCGGCTCTGCGAAAGACCGACCAGAGTTTGTCGATTTTGACGATGGGGGGCGGCGTCGTGCTCACAGACCGATGTCCTTGAAGATCACGGCAAACAAGGCGTCGACCAGGATCACCATCGTGATCGAGGTGACGACCGAAGCGGTCGTACCTTGACCCAGACTCGCGGTGTTGGGCTTGACGCGCAGCCCGAAGTGACAGCCAATCAAGGCGATCAGGACGCCAAACAAGACCGACTTGCTGACCGCCAGTGCCAGGTTGGAGACTTGCACCGCGCGCGGCAGGGCCTCAAAGAAATAGGCCGGTGTCACCCCCATCACCAGGTCGGACGCCAGCATGCCGCCCAGCAGCGCAGACAGCGT
The DNA here is from genome assembly GCA_964355195.1 of uncultured Rhodoferax sp. GTDB lineage: Bacteria > Pseudomonadota > Gammaproteobacteria > Burkholderiales > Burkholderiaceae_C > Rhodoferax. The sequence goes on from CAYHDD010000150.1 coordinate 6,099, forward strand.
CGTCCAGACCGCCAGCAAAGGCATGGCCAGCGCCATGGCCAGGGCGCGTGGCAGTACCAGCCGGTAGCCCTTGGCGATGCCCATGACGCGCATGGCATCAAGCTCTTCGGTGACCCGCATGACGCCGATTTGTGCGGTGATGGAGGAGCCGGATCGCCCGGCGATCAAAATGGCCGCCAGTACCGGGCCGAGCTCGCGTATCAGGGCCACGCCCAGGATGTTGACGATGAAGGCATTGGCGCCGAACTGACGCAACTGTTGTGCCATCAGGTAAGCCAGAACCACGCCAATCAGAAAGCCGACCAGCGCCGTGATGGGCAAGGCGCTGGCGCCGACGTGGTACAGGTGGCCGGAAACGTCGCGCCAGGGCCCCCGACTCGGGTGACGCACGAGTTTGAAACTGTCGATCAGCAACTGGCCGATCAGGCGGTTGAAGTGTTCGAGGTGGTCGAGCAGTACCAGCAGCTGGCCTCCCAGCCGCAGGAGCAGTTGCCACAGGCTCCTGCGCGCCGGCGTTGGCGCTTGACGGCTGTACCTGGCAACCCGGCTCAGCATGGTGCGCTGCGCCTCTTGCAACAACAGGCCGCTGGGCCACTGATGACCCCAGGCGTTCCAGAGCAACTGGGCGCCGGTGTGGTCCAGCTTTTGCAGGGCGCGCAAGTCCCAGGTCCAGGGCTGACCCGCGCTGTCGGCGCAGCTTGCCAACAGCGCCTCGATCTGATCCCAGGTGGCTGGCTCCGCCAGCAGGGCTGCCGTCCACTGACCGCCCAGCACGGCGCACCGGCCCTCGGGCGTGTCATGCTGCGTGATGCTTGGATTGTTGTTGGCCATGACCCTGAAGAATGCCGCCTGAAGAAACTCCCGCGGACCGCGTGTTGGCAATCATC
>CAYHDD010000151.1:0-4206 GCA_964355195.1 uncultured Rhodoferax sp.
CCCGGTCCATGCCAACTGAGCCCCCGGCAACGCCCCGGAAAATGTTGCCACCACCAATCACCACCGCCACCTCAACCCCAAGGCGAGTTACATCAGCCACTTCTTCAACGATACGGACAATCGTATTGCGGTTGATGCCGAACTGGTCGTCCCCCATCAGCGCCTCGCCAGACAGCTTGAGCAGAATGCGCTTGTAGGCTGGTTTGGAGTTTGGCATAGGATTCCTTCTTACGACATCACTGGGGGCCCAGATCGACTTCGACCTGGTTCAAAGCACAACCATCAAGGTCTTGCCGCGTTCAACTTGCCTGTTTGGCAGCCGCCACTTGGGCAGCAACTTCCGCAGCGAAGTCATCCACCTTCTTCTCAATCCCTTCTCCGACCACATAGAGCGTGAAGCTCTTCACGCTAGTGTTCGCCGCCTTGAGCATCTGCTCCACGGTTTGCTTGTCATTCTTGACGAAAGACTGGTTGAGCAGCGAGACCTCGCGCAGAAACTTCTGTACGCCACCTTCAATACGTTTGGTCACGATCTCTGCCGACTGGACCGGCTTGCCTGCCGCAGTGGCCACGGCCGCGTCTTCAGCAGCCTTGGCAGCAGCCACCGAACGCTCTCTTGCCACCAGATCGGCAGGGACATCGGCGCTCGACAAGGCAACCGGCTTCATCGCGGCCACATGCATGGCCACATCTTTCGCCGCCGTCTCGTTGCCCTCATATTCGACAACGACACCAATTCGGGTGCCATGCAAATAAGCTGCCAATGGGTGCCCGGCAGCAAAACGCTTGAAACGGCGAAAACTCATGTTTTCGCCGATCTTGCCGATCAGGCCTTTGCGCACTTCTTCCAGCGTGGGGCCGAAACCGTCCTGCGTATAGGGCAATTGGCCAAGGGCTGCCAAATCCGCCGGGTCATGCTTGGCAATCAACTGCGCCGCCGCATTGGCAAGCCCAAGAAAACTGTCACTCTTCGTCACGAAGTCGGTCTCACAGTTGACTTCAAGCAAAGCGCCGACAGCGCCCTCAATATGCTTTGCGACGACGCCTTCGGCGGTAATCCGTCCAGCGGCCTTGCCTGCCTTGCTGCCAAGCTTGACGCGCAGCAACTCTTCGGCCTTGGCCATATCACCTTGTGCTTCAGTCAAAGCGCGCTTGCACTCCATCATGGGTGCATCGGTCTTGCCACGCAGTTCAGCCACCATGCTTGCGGTAATTGCGGTCATTTTGATTCTCCGTCCTCGATTCAGCAAATTAAACGATGATTAAAAAAAGGGGGCAACAATGCCCCCTTCATTGGGGCGACGAACAACTCAGGCGGCCGTCTCATTCACTTCAACAAACTCATCCGCGGTCTCGGCACTCACAGCCTTGACGACATCATCAATCATGTTGGAGCGCCCTTCGATGATCGCATCGGCAATGCCTCGTGCGTAAAGAACAACCGCTTTCGACGAATCATCGTTTCCCGGGATGATGTATTCAATGCCCTCAGGCGAGTGATTGGTATCAACCACTGCAATCAGCGGGATGCCAAGCTTCTTGGCCTCAGCGATGGCAATCTTGTGAAACCCGACGTCAATCACGAATATCGCATCTGGCAAAACCGTCATATCTTGAATGCCACCAATGTCCCTCTCGAGCTTTGCGAGCTCACGAGCGAACATCAGCTGCTCTTTCTTGCTCAGACTGTCCAGACCTGCCTCTTGCTGAATCTTCATGTCCTTCAGTCGCTTGATCGACGTCTTGACCGTCTTGAAATTGGTCAGCATCCCGCCCAACCAGCGTTGATCAACATAGGGGACTCCGGCGCGTTTGGCTTCTTCAGCAACTGTTTCTCGCGCTTGTCGCTTGGTACCGACCATCAATACCGTGCCGCGCTTCGCAGAAACTTGACGAACAAACTTCGCGGCCTCCTGAAACATTGGAAGCGATTTTTCCAGGTTGATGATGTGAATCTTGTTGCGATGCCCAAAAATGAACGGCGCCATTTTGGGATTCCAGAAGCGGGTCTGGTGCCCAAAATGAACACCTGCTTCCAACATTTCGCGCATAGTAACTGACATATTTAACTCCGAAGGTTAGGTCTAAAATCCAGTTCGCTTTGCGTCTCTGACGGTGATTTCAGAATCACCGCTCATCGTCGCAACACCTTGATTAAACTGGTTCGCTATTTGTATGCTAAACAGCAAGTAGCGCCATTCAGCAAAACCTGTAGATTGTAGCACCCCTCACCCCTATGTTGCCAGACCTCGACACCACTTTGCGGCGGCTCCGCTGCGGCCAAACCAATCCGATCACAGAAATGGAACATGCCTTGGATGTAGCGCAATCGGCCTGTTGCAGACATGCGTTTTTGACACTTGCGCCCGATGAGGCGCGAGCGGTGGCAAGCGCAGCAGCGGCTTCAAGAACGCCTTTGGCGGGATTGTCAGTCTCTGTCAAGGATTTGTTCGACGTTGCTGGACAAACAACCTGCGCAGGCTCGCGGGTTCTGCGAGATGCGCCCCCGGCAATACAAGACTGCCCGGCAGTTGCACGGCTACGGCGAGCAGGGGCCGCCGTCATCGGGCGTACCAACATGTCTGAGTTTGCATTCTCCGGAGTCGGCATCAATCCACACTTCGGCACGCCCGCCAATCCGTGCGACACACTGGTGCCACGCATCCCCGGTGGGTCTTCGTCTGGCGCGGCAGTGTCTGTGGCGACCGGCGCCGCGTTCATAGGTCTGGGCTCCGACACCGGCGGCTCGATTCGTATTCCAGCCGCACTGACAGGCACGGTCGGCTTCAAGAGCTCAGCCGCACGGGTTCCAACCGAAGGTGCCGTACCGCTCTCCACAACACTTGACACCGTCTGTGCCGTCACCCGCAGCGTGACCGATGCCATCATCGCCCATGAGCTACTGGCGCAGCGCCGGGTGACGCGCGGCGCTGCACCACTGCCGAGCTACAGCTTGGGTGTGGCAGGCACCGTGATGCTCGATGGGCTGGACGCCACCGTCAGCCAAGCCTGGCAACGAACGATGGAAACACTCCACGATGCGGGCGTGCGCATCAAACATGTGGCCCTGCCGGAAATCAATGAGCTTCAACAGATTCAGGCCACCGGGGGATTTTCAGCGGTCGAGAGCTACACCTGGCATCGTCAACTCCTTGCAAGCCACGGGGCCGCCTACGACCCACGAGTCGCGGCTCGCATGCTGCGCGGTGCGAGCATGAGCGCATGCGACTATGTCGAGCTGCAGAATGCGCGCCGCAACTGGATCAGCCGGATGGACGCGGCGCTGCAAGGCTGTGACGCTATTCTTTCACCGACGGTACCGGTGGTGGCCGCACCCATCTCTGAGGTGGCACCTGGTGCACAGCAGGATGAGGCGTTCTTTCAGTTGAACGCCAAGCTGCTGAGAAACACCAGTGTCATCAACATGCTCGATGGTTGTGCCATCTCGCTTCCCTGTCATGTCGACGGCGAATTGCCGGTGGGGCTCATGGTTTGGGCCGGGGGGTTCTGCGATGACGCGGTCCTCAATATTGCGTTGGGAATTGAGAAGTTGCTCCAGCACAAGATGTAGTTGAACATGGCCCGGCCTGATTGCCGAGCCTGTGCCTCGACAATCCAAGCCAGATTCTCGACCGCATGGCGGGTGTCAAATGGGGTTATATGAAGATAGCAGTTATCGGCGCCGGCATCGTCGGCGTCACCACGGCCTACGAGTTGGCCCGCGATGGACACGAGGTCAACGTCATCGAACGCCGCAACGCTGTAGCCGAAGAGGCCAGCTTTGCCAATGCCGGCGTCATTGCGCCGGGATACGTCACGCCATGGGCGGCTCCCGGAATGCCCGCCAAAGTGTTCTGGCATTTGTTGAGCCGATACGCCCCGGTCAGAATTGGCCTGCCGCTCTCGGTTCGGGAACTAATCTGGATGTGGCGCTGGTACCGAGCCTGCCGCCTCGACACCTACCTCACCCACCGCTCGCACCTGCAAAGCCTTGCGTTCTACAGCCGTGATCGACTGCATCACATCACCGCTGACCTCAAGCTGGCATACGAGCGCAGCGATGGCTATATGGTGCTGCTACGCTCGCAACGGGATCACCAGATGGTTCAACCAGGGCTTCAACTCCTGCGCGACCTGGGTGTTGCGTTCAAAGAACTTAGCCCGTTCGAAGCACGCCTTGTTGAAACCGCCCTGAATCCCGATACC
>CAYHDD010000151.1:4306-6894 GCA_964355195.1 uncultured Rhodoferax sp.
AGAACTTAGCCCGTTCGAAGCACGCCTTGTTGAAACCGCCCTGAATCCCGATACCAATTTTTTCGGCGCGGTTCACCTACCCGGCGATGAAGTTGGAAACTGCCGCCAATTTGCCTTGATGCTGAAGAGTGAGTCGCAACGAATGGGCGTTGCGTATTCCTTCAACACGACGGCCACCACAATCGAATGCCACACGGGCATCACACTACGTTTTGAGGGTGAAAAGACGGGTCATCACTACGATGCGGCCGTCGTCTGCGCAGGTCTCGATTCGGTTCCACTGCTCAAGCCTTTGGGTATCAAAATCCCGTTGGCAGCGGTGCACGGCTACTCGATCAGCGCAAACATCCGCGAACCACTGAACGCCCCAATGAGCGCCATCATGGACGAACGCTACAAGGTCGCCATATCACGCTTGGGTCAACGCGTGAGGGTTGCCGGGAGTGCAGAATTGGGTGGTCGACACGACAGGAAGCGCCCCAGTTCCCTGCAAACGCTCTACAAAGTACTGCACGATTGGTTCCCGGGTGCAGCCAACCTGTCCACCGGAGTGCAAGAGTGGAAAGGCGCCCGCCCCATGCTTGCCGATGGCCCCCCGCTGGTGGGTGCAAGTGGCTTACCTGGACTCTGGCTCAATTTGGGGCACGGCTCCAGTGGGTGGGCTCTAAGTTGCGGCTCGGCCAGAGTCGTCGCCGACTTGATTGACGGCAAAACCCCTGATATTGATCCGAGCCATTTTGATGCCAAACGACTGCGCGCATAATCTCAGAATTGCAAGTTTTCCATCAAGCGCAAGGCGGTGCTTGATTTGTACGCTGTTGTGGAAACCTCACAATTATCATTATTTTCAGGAAACGACATGAAGGTCAAATTTTGGGGTGTGCGAGGTTCCATTGCGTCGCCCGGCCCTAGCACCGTGCACTACGGCGGCAATACCACCTGCATAGAAATCCGCACTGACAACAATGAGTTGATCATCATCGACGCTGGCACCGGTATCTTCCCCCTCTCTCAAACACTGTTGTCTGAGATGCCTCTGACAGCGAACGTGCTGATTTCGCACGCCCATTGGGATCATATTCAAGGCCTACCCTTTTTTGCACCCAACTTTATAGCCGGCAACGTACTGCGCTTGCATGGCGCGTTTGATCCGGTTTCCGGGAAGAGCGTCGAACAGGTCATGTCGGTGCAGCTACAGTACAGTTTCTTCCCGGTGCGCGAGTCCGAGATGAAAGCCCGCATCGAATATGTCACGCTGGTCGCCGGGAAATCGATTCAAATTGGGTCTGCCACGATCACGCCTTGCCTCATGAATCATCCGATCATCGACTTTGGCTACAGGATAGAGGCGAACGGAAAGTCAGTATTTGTCACGGGCGATCATGAACCCCCGTTGAACATCTATGGACCTGAAGATCCTGAATACGTCGCCTACCAGGTTCTGGTCGACAACAAGAATGAAGAGATTCTGGATGCCATGCGGGGCGTTGATGTGCTAATCGCTGACTGTTCCTACACTGAGCAGGAGTACCCGGCTAAACGCGGCTGGGGGCACGGCACCTTCAACTCGAGCATTCGGTATGCCATCGATGCCGGAGTCAAAGTTCTGTTTTGCACGCACCACGAACCGACTCGCAGCGATGCCGCGCTGAACGCTGCTTTTCAGCAGGTTTTAGCAGACAACCCCCAGCAGCCCGGTGCGCTACAGGTTCGGCTTGCCCGTGAAGGCGAAACGCACGAGTTTTGAGCGCAGTGCACCGCGTTGAATTCCGTTCTCGCCACACTTTGCACAGTGTCGCATCAACTCGCTGCATAGAGGTTGCCGCCCAAGCTGTTTTGCCGCCTCACACGCTGATGCAGCGCGCCGGTCTGGCGGTCGCCAAACTTGGCTTGGCGATTGCGCCTCACAGCGGGCGGATCTGGTTGGCTTGCGGCCCCGGCAACAATGGTGGCGATGGCATTGAAGCAGCTCGCCACCTGAAGCAGCGCGGGTGCGACGTCGTTGTCACCTGGCTCGGTACACCCGAGACAGCGCCCGCAGATGCCTTGGCCTCCTACCAGGCCGCAATGGCTGCTGGTGTCGAGTTTGCAGCCACTCCGCCCGATCATTTTGACCTGTGTATCGACGCCCTGCTCGGTATTGGCTCGAAGCGTGTCCCCGAGGGGAGAATGGCACAGTGGATCGAGTTCATCAATGCCAGCAAGCAGACGGTAATCGCCGTCGACCTCCCAACCGGTTTGCATGCAGATACCGGTGCCCGGAGTGACTGCGCCGTCAAAGCCAATCTGACCCTGAGTTTGCTGACACTCAAACCTGGTCTGTTCACGGCATATGGCCGAGACCTTGCCGGGAACGTGTGGCTCGCCGATCTGGGTTTCAACAGCAGCCTTCCGCTCGATCAGCAGGCGTTAGCCCCCACCGCTTGGCTGGCGGGCGCGCCGGCCACCGTGACACGCTCGCATGCAAGCCACAAAGGCAGCTACGGTGATGTAGCTGTCATCGGCGGCGCCCCAGGAATGACCGGCGCCGCTTTGCTAGCCGGCTCAGAGGCCCTGCATGCAGGTGCCGGGCGTGTCTTTGTCGGCCT
>CAYHDD010000152.1:0-6887 GCA_964355195.1 uncultured Rhodoferax sp.
TTGAGGGGGCAAAGCGGCTTGGCGCCAATGACGAAATGCCCTTGAGTGAGGTGAGAAAGTACGAGTCCAAGCTGCTCAATCAGGCGGGCAGCCGGATCGGGGCCGAGCAGTACCTGATCGAGTCCCGCAACAACCTGGGTTTGGCGATGGGATACCCCGGCTCCCGTGTCGCCCGGCTCACCGCGCCGGCGGATGGTTTTGACCTTGTCGCCGAGGCGGGCCTGGCTATGGACGAAGCCAGCACGTTTGTCGACCGGATAACTTCCAAAGTGCCGCAGCGCCGCGCCGATCTGCTGGCGCAGGAGTCCCGGCTGAGCGCCGCCAGAGTTCAGTTGGCTGCCGCCACCGACACGCAAAAGCCCAAGGTCGATCTGGTGCTGGGCGTTGGCTACAGCGGCTTCAACGAATACCGCCAGGACCCGGCCGCGCTGTCGGCTTTGATCAGCAACGTGCGTGGACCCAACGCATCTGCCATGCTCAATTATTCATGGCCTGTGAACAACCGCTCGTCCCAAGCTTTGATCATGCAACGCCTGGCCGACGTGCACAGCGCAGAGTTGGCGCGCCAGGCGCTGCTTGACAACATCCAGGCAGCCATTGCCTTGCAATTCAGGGCGGTGGCCAATGCAGCCGCACAACTCAAGCAGGTCAGCGCCGAGGTCACCATCCAGCGGGAGGTCTTTCACAGCGAAAACCGCAAATACCGCTATGGCCTGACCACGCTGCTTGACTTGTTCACCAGCGAATCCCAGTTGCTTGAAGCGCAATTGCGCGAGATCGCCGCGCAACGCAATCTGGCGCAAGCCCTGATACGGCTGCGGTTTGAATCGGGCACCTTGCTGGAGCAAGACAGCGCCCGGCAGTCGCTCGATCGCGCCCGACTGGTGAGTTTGCCCGGACCCTAGGAGTCGCCATGTCCACTGAAATATTCCGAAAGTCGGCGCTGCAGGCACTGTCCTCCCTGGAGCAGTTGGACCAACTGATCAAGGTCACGCGGGCGCGCTCGTGGATCGCGCTGGCCGCCATGGCCTCGGTGCTGCTGGTGGCGATTGTCTGGAGTGTTGTGGGCTCGCTGCCGACCAGCGTTACCGGGCAGGGTGTCCTGATTCGTGCCGGTGGCACCTTCAACATCGTCAGCCCGGGTGCTGGTCTGGTCACGCAGTTCAGGGACTTCAGGATCGGCGAAGAGGTTGAAAAGGGCGAGATTCTTGGCCACATCAGTCAGCCTGCACTGGAGCAGCAAATGGCCGCCGCCAAGGCCGAGGTGGAGCGCTTGCGTGTCGCAGAAGCTGCGGTCCGCAGCGCCATCAGCCAGGAAAGCCGGACCCAGCGCCCGGCCTACAAGCTGCAGGAGGAACAGCAGCGCCAGGTTATCCATGCCAAGCAGGACTTGCTGCGCTCCTTGCAGATTTCGCAGACACAGCAGTCCGAACTCTTGCGCGATGGTTTGATCACGCGCCAACGGTACGAGACAACACGGCAAGCGATTTTTGCCGCTGAAAACGAGATTTCGGCAGCCAACGCGGCCTTGCAAAGACTGCTGGTGCAGCAGGCCGAGACCGAGAGCCAGCAGGCGGAGAGAACGCGCGGCGAAGGCGCCAAGCTGGCGCAGGCGCTAAGTCGCCTCCATGAACTGCAATTGCAGTATCGACTGGCTCACAACATCGTCAGCGAAATCGAAGGTGTCGTGGTCGAGGTGATGGTCATGAACGGTGACTCCGTGAAGGAAGGCCAGCCCGTTCTCAGTGTTGAAGTTCCGCAACAAACACTTCAGTCCATGGTGTACCTGCCAGCCGACAGTCGCGCCAAGCTGATCCAGCCGGGCATGCTGGTCCAGATTTCTCCGGTCACCAGCAAGAAGGAGCGCTACGGTTATCTGGTTGGCAAGGTCACGACGGTATCAAACTATCCGGCCACCGAGTCCGGCATGAACGCTGTCTTAAGCAATCCCTCGTTGGTACGCGAGTTGATCAAGTCCGGGCCGCCGATCTCCGTCCTGGTGGAACTGGTGCCCGACCATGCCACGCGCAGCGGCTACGCTTGGTCATCGCACAAGGGAGCCCAGATCGAGCTGCACAGCGGCACCTTGTGCAGCGCCAGCTTTGTCATCGAGAGGCGGCGTCCGATCAGCCTGGTGATACCCCTTCTCATCGAGACCCTGGGGCTGTAGCCCACAGATGTCGAGCCCACGCGCATGATGAACTGGATCAAGCCCCACGCTCCCCGGACCGGTGCTCGGGTGCGCACGCCCACCGTCCTGCAAATGGAGGCGCTCGAGTGCGGTGCTGCTTCGCTGGCCATCGTGCTGGCCTATTTTGGCCGCTACGTGCCGCTGGAAGAACTGCGCGTAGCGTGCGGCGTCTCGCGCGATGGCAGCAAGGCCGGCAATGTGCTCAAGGCGGCGCGCAATTACGGCCTGATTGCCAAGGGCATGCGATTTGAAATAGAGACACTGCGCGAACAAAAGATGCCGGTGGTGGTGTTCTGGAACTTCAATCACTTCCTGGTGGTCGAGGGCTTTGGCAAAGACGTGGTCTATCTGAACGACCCCGGGTGCGGACCGCGCCAGGTGTCCCACGAAGAATTCAGCAAGGCCTACACCGGTGTCACGCTGGTCTTTGAGCCCGGGCTGCTGTTCCGGGCGGCCGGGCACAAGCGCAGTCTGTTGCGCTCACTGCTGCCGCGCCTGCAGGGCTCCCGCTCGGCCTTTGCCTTTGTCATGCTGGCGAGCCTGGCGCTGGTGATTCCGGGCCTGGTGGTGCCGGTGTTTACCCAGATATTTGTTGACGACTACCTGATTGGGCGCATGGACAGCTGGGTCAAGCCGTTGCTGCTCGGCATGGCGCTGACGGCCGTGCTGCGCGCCGCGCTGACCTGGATCCAGCAAAGCCAGTTGCTGCGCATGGAAATGCGGCTTTCGCTGAGCGCCTCCAGCGCCTTTTTCTGGCATGTGCTGCGCCTGCCAGTCGATTTTTTCAACCAGCGCTATGCGGGTGACATCGCGATGCGAACGGCGTCCAATGACCGCATCGCCGGGATCCTGGCGGGTGATCTGGCCACCAACCTTGTCAACGTCATCTCGTTGCTGTTTTACCTGGTCATCATGCTGCAGTACGACGGGCTGCTGACCTTGGTGGGCGTGCTCATCACCGGCATCAACCTGGCCACGCTGAACTGGATTGCACGCCTGCGCATCGACGGCAGCATGCGGCTGCTGCAAGACCAGGGCAAGCTCATGGCCACCACCATGGGCGGCATCCAGACCATCGAAACGGTCAAGGCCAGCGGTGGTGAGTACGACTTCTTCATGCGCTGGTCCGGCTTCAAGGCCAAGGTCAACAACAGTGCACAGCAACTGGAGTTGTACACGCGCTTGCTGTCCTTGCTGCCAGCACTGCTCAACGCACTGGTTGGCGTGGTCATTCTGGGTTTGGGCGGGGCCAAGGTGATGGCAGGTGAGTTCACGGTTGGCATGCTGGTGGCGTTCCAGAGCCTGATGAGCGGCTTCTCGCAGCCCGTGACCAATCTGATGGGGCTGGCCGGCAAGCTGCAGGATGCCCAAGGGGATCTGGCCCGGCTCGACGACGTTCTGCACTACCCCCTGGCAGAGCAGTTCAAGCCACGCGAGCCGGCCAATGGCGCTGTAGTGCGGCCCTTGCAGGGCCACCTCACATTGAGCGACATCACCTTTGGCTACAGTCGTCTGGAGCCGCCCCTGATCGAGCACTTCAGTCTGGAGCTTGCCGCCGGCAAGCGCATCGCCGTGGTAGGCGGGTCGGGTAGCGGCAAGTCCACCATTGCCAAGCTGGTGATGGGGGTTTACCAACCCTGGAGCGGCAAGGTGCTGCTCGACGGCATGGAACTCGACCAAATCGCGCCAGAACAGGTGCACGCCTGTCTGGCAGGAGTGGACCAGGATGTCTATCTTTTTGAGGGCTCGGTGCGCGACAACCTGACCCTGTGGGACAGCACGCTGCCCGAGGCTGACATGGTCCAGGCAGCGCGCGATGCCTGCATTCACGACGTCATCGTCAGCCGCTCCGGGGGCTACGACGGCGACGTTGGCGAGGCCGGTGCCAATTTCAGTGGTGGTCAGGGGCAACGCCTTGAAATTGCCCGTGCGCTGGCCACCAACCCGCGCATTCTGGTGCTCGACGAGAGCACGGCGTCGCTCGATCCTGTCACTGAAAAGTTGATTGACGAGCAGATACGCCGGCGCGCTTGCGCCTGCCTGATCGTGGCACACCGCCTGTCCACGATCCGCGATTGCGATGAGATCATCGTCATGGAGCGCGGCTGCGTGGTGGAGCGTGGCACGCATGATGAACTGCTGGCACTGGGCGGGCATTACCACCGCCTCATCCATTCGGTGCAATAGGAGCAGGCGACGCCATGGCACAAGCACTCACCCCGGACGCTGGCCGCAAGGCCGACGACCTCATGCTCAGCGGCAGCGATGCGGTCTGGCTGATTGAAGGAGGCACGGTTGACATCTTTGCCGTGCCGCTGTTGCGCGGCCAGCCCGAGGGTCCCCGTGAGCATGTATGCCGACTCGGCGCGGGCCAGTTCTTTCTGGGCCTGGGGGCGGCCGGGCCAGCAGACGACCTGGCGTTGATCGCGGTTGCGCTGGCGGGCGCCGGTATCACAAGACAGCCTGCCACGCTGCCCGCGCAACTGGGGTGGTTGCAGCAAGCGCCGCCAGACAGTGCTGCCGTCCTGACGCTGAGCGCAATCGAGCAGTGGTTGGCCTGCCTGGTCAGCGGGTTTCATGCGCAGGCACCGCATGGCGTGCTTGAAGTGCATCCCGGCGAGCAAGTGGGCGTTGCGCCGGACGACCAACTTGCCGCTGGCGAAGCTGCCCTGGTCTGGCTTGATGCCGCTGCGCTGCCGTTGTTGTGGATGCCGATGGCACAGCCGATTGAACCGGTGAGCGCTTTTCCGGTTCCGCCAGGTACTTGGGTCCGCGCAGGTGCCGCCGCGCAGCTGGGGTGCCACTCCAGCCAGCAGGTGCTTGAGTCAGGTCTTGCCAGAGACGGACTGGCCGCCTTCGGCCATGCCCTGCTGGCCGCATTGCGACAGCGCATGGTCCGCCGCGAGCAACAGATACTCCAGAGCATTCAGAGCCGTCGCAGCGCCGATGAGAAGAGCTTTGGCAACGCCCTGGCCGGCATGGCCGCTGTGCTGGCCACGGCGCGTGCCGATCGCCTGACTCTGGATGCCGGGTCTGGTGACCCGCTGCTTGGCGCCTGCCAACAGGTGATGCAGGCACGCGGCATTCGCGCCACCTTGCATACACCCGCCGCCGATGGCAGCAACGTGATCGAGCAACTCGCGCGCCAGGCCCATGTCAGCTATCGTGCCGTGAGCCTGAGCGCAGATCGGTGGTGGCGCGACGATGCAGGCCCGCTGCTGGCGTTTCGCAAGTCGGATGCGGCGCCGCTGGCCCTGCTGCCCGATGCAGACCGGGGCTACTGGCTGCTGGATCCGGGGTCCGGCGTGCGCCAGCGACTGGACCGAGACAACGCGGCTGACCTGTCGGAAACCGCGTTCATGTTCTTCGCCAACTTTCCCGACAAGGCGATGGGCATGTCCGAGCTGCTGCGCTTCGGCATGATCGGCAGCCGCACCGACCTGGTACGACTGCTTTGCTACGGCGCGATGGGCGGCTTGCTGGGGCTGTTCACGCCCTACGCCACCAATCTGCTGATAGACAGCGTCATCCCCAGCGCGCACAGCGGCGAACTGCTGCAACTGTCATTGCTGCTCCTGACCAGCGCGCTGGGCATCAGTGCCTTTGAGTTGGTGCGCGCGCTGGCCATGTTGCGCATCGACAGCCGCATCGACAATGCCACGCAAGCCGCCATCATTGACCGCCTGATGCATCTGCCGGTGCCATTCTTCCGCCGCTACTCGGCCGGTGATCTGGCGCAGCGCGCTTTTGGCATCACCTCCATTCTTCAGCTGATCAGTAGCAACATGCAATCGGCCCTGTTGAGCTGGACCTTTGGCCTGTTCAGCTACTTCTATCTGTTTTTCATCAATCTGCAAATGGCCTTGCTTGCCAGCGTGGTGGTGGCACTGGCCTTGCTTTTGACCACACTGCTCAACCTCTGGCGGCTCAAAATGGAGCGCGAGATGCTGCAGGTGCAGGGCAACCTGGCCAGCCGCGTCCTGCAAATCCTCAACGGCATTGCCAAGCTCAGGGGCGGGGGGGCCGAGAAGCGTGCATTTACGCTTTGGGCCAAAGATTTCTCGCACCAGAAGGAGCTTGCTTTCAAGACCAGGCGGATCAGCAACATGCTCAGCGTTTTCAACGCTGGCTACGTGGTTCTGAGCTCGCTGCTGCTGTTTGCGCTGGTGGCGGCCTACCTGCCCGGCCTGAACACCGGCAGCTTCATCGCCTTCAACACGGCCTTTGCGCAATTCTTTGCCGCCACCATCGGTCTTGGCAGCGCGCTGTCAGCTTCGCTCAGTGCTGTCCCGCTTTACGAGCGGGCCAAACCGATACTGCAGACGCAACCTGAAGCCCAGCAAAACCAGCACGCTCCCGGAACACTGTCGGGCGCGGTGGAACTGAGTCACGTCAGTTTTCGCTACAGCGCCGACGGGCCGCTGATCATCAACGACCTGTCCATCCGCATCAAACCCGGCGAATTTGTCGCTCTGGTTGGCGCCTCCGGCTCCGGCAAATCCACCGTGTTCCGGTTGTTGCTCGGCTTTGAGCAGTCCGAGTCCGGTGCGGTCTATTACGACGGTCAGGACCTCTCGGGGCTGGACGTTGGTGCTGTGCGGCGCCAGTTGGGGGTGGTGCTGCAAAACGGCAAGCTGATGCCCGGCGACATCTTCACCAACATCGTCGGCGCGAGCCAGCTGTCGATCGACGATGC
>CAYHDD010000153.1:0-6885 GCA_964355195.1 uncultured Rhodoferax sp.
CCAAGCGCTGCGGTCATCTCGATGGCAAGTCCGTGGTGCCGGTGCAGGAGATGGTGGGTAAGCTCAAGGCCGCACTCGATGCGCGCGCCAATGCCGACACCCTGATCCTGGCGCGCACCGATGCGCTTGCCGTCGAAGGGCAGGATGCCACTTTCGAGCGTGCCCAGGCTTACCTGGAATGCGGCGTGGACGCGCTCTTCATCGAGGCCTTGCGCACACCCGCCCAGATGGACGCCGCCTGCGCCCGATTCGGAGACCGCGTTCCCTTGTTGGCGAACTTGGTTGAAGGTGGCAAGACGCCGCTGCAAAGCGCCGCCGAACTGCAGCAGCGCGGCTTTTCCATCGCCATTTTTCCGGGTGGTACGGCGCGCGCGGCAGCTCACGCCCTGCAGGCCTACTTTGCCAATTTGTACCAGCACCAGAGCACGACCGGTTGGAAAGAAAAGATGCTGGACTTTGACGGACTCAACCAGGTAATTGGAACGACTGAACTGTTGGCCACTGGCAAATACTACGAGTCTGTCTGAAACGCGCCATCGAATATCGATAACTTTGTTCCAGAATTGAATCAGGAACTCAGCGTCTGCCAGATTTGCTCCAAGTTGGTGGGGACGGCCGCATCCGTCTGCAGTGGGCGACCCATTCGTCGCTGGTTTCGCCCGGCCACTTGTGGGCGGCTTCATTGCCTGAGCTTTCGGATCCTTCATTGGTTCCTGCTCTGCACGTTAGATTGCAGCGGTACGGGAACACCAAGATGAACATAGCATTCTTGGATCAGCTCAGCCAACTGAGGTTGCCGCTTTGGACCGCGAAGCCGCGGCTCGAGGCTACTCCGGCTTCACTCCCGCGTAGCGCACCACCTCGGCCCAGCGCGCCATATCGGCCTTCAGGAAAGTGGCAAACTGCGCCTCGGTATTGCCCACGGCCTCAAAGCCCTGCTCACGCAGCCAGGCACGCATCTCGGGCGCCTTCACCACGGTGGCGATCTGTTTGTTGAGCTTGTCGATGATGGCCGGCGGCGTTTTTTGCGGCGCAAAGAATCCCATCCAGCCCACTGCGTTGAAGCCGGGCACGCCGGACTCGGCAACCGTTGGCACCTCGGGCAGCGTCGGAAAGCGCTCCGCGCTGGTCACTGCGATGGCCTTCACCCTGCCCGCCTTGATCAGCGCTCTCACATCAGCCAGGTTTGTGGAAAACAGGTCTACGTCAGTCGCGGTCACCGCCCACGGCGAGCCGCTTCGCCTGGTCGATGACGGCTGGGCCGGCGGATAAGGCGTAACATGCCAGGCGCACCATCTGCAAACGCAATCTAACCCGCTGCCGAAAAGAAATGGCCCCGCAATCGAATGCCCCCGATCGGCAACGTGCGCTGAAGCAGTATCGGCTGCGCTCCAGGTTCTATGACATTGAACTCGCGTTATTCGAGCCAGTCCGGCGCGAAGCCATTGCACGTCTGAACCTCAAAAGGGGTGCCACCGTACTGGACGTGGGTTGCGGCACGGGCCTGAGCTTCGAAATGCTACAGGAGGCGATTGGTCGTCGAGGACACATTGTGGGAATCGAGCAGTCGCCGGAAATGCTCGACAAAGCACGAAGTCGTGTCGCCCTACAGGGATCGACCAATGTCAGGCTGCTAAATGCGTCGGTGGAAGCCGCCACCATTGCGTGCATGGCTGACGCTGCATTGTTCCACTTTACGCACGACATCCTGCGCAACCGCGAAGCAATCAGCAACATAGTTCAACATCTCAAGCCACAGGCCCGAGTGGTTGCGGCGGGTCTGACATGGGGTGCGCCGTGGAACTTGCCTGCAAATGGATTTGTGCTGATGGCTGCGCTGTATTCGACTACTTCGTTGGAAGGGCTTCGCAGGCCCTGGAGTTACCTCGCAGATCTGGTGGGCGAGATGGACGTGACTCAACGAGGCGGGGTTTATATAGCCAGCGGCAGGCTCATCAAGGTCTGAGCGTTGGGAGTTGGTGATGGTCTGCTACGTGGTGGCAGCGTCTGCCTGACTTGGTCGATTGCGGCTGACGCCGGTGTGTTGGGCTTTGTCCTGCCTGATAAACAGGATCAATTGTGGTTTCACCCGTCGCGCATGAGGATGAGTTGGCGCAAGTCGGCGACCGAGATGGCACATTG
The DNA here is from genome assembly GCA_964355195.1 of uncultured Rhodoferax sp. Taxonomy (GTDB): domain Bacteria; phylum Pseudomonadota; class Gammaproteobacteria; order Burkholderiales; family Burkholderiaceae_C; genus Rhodoferax. The sequence goes on from CAYHDD010000153.1 coordinate 2,143, forward strand.
GCGAGCGGGTTATTGAGACGATGTCACTATCGGCCTGCCGAGCTTGTCGGCGGATGGGTCAGGTGTAGCCCGATTGAATTTTGAGACCAGTGCGATTTCTGTCGGTAGCGGCGTTGCCGATGTTGTTGGCCGTGGTCTCATTGTTCACCGTGACCCGGATGATTTCAAGACACAGCCGACTGGCAATTCTGGTCCGCGCATGGCTTGCGCTGCGATCGTCAAGCGCTGAGGGTTCAACTCGCTGGCGATGCGCAGACGCTACGCGCCCACGGACCCAGAGTCAGCTTCTCCAGAACACCGAGGGGTTGGGCGAACTTTGCCCGGGCCAGCCTGGAGTCCTTGATGAGTCCTCCCCGGATCGCCTTGGCGTAGGTCTCCCGAGCCGCTTCGAACGGGATACCGCGTACGAGCTGCGAGGTTCGCCCGACAGCGGTACCGCTTCGCGGAGGTGGCGGGAGCGTCTAGCTGCGGCAGGCAGTTCCGGGCGTCGTTACCACCAACACTGAGCACCAAGTGTGTGGCGTCGGATGGCAGGCCCTGTATCTGCTGTGGCGCGTCAGTGCTTGTGTCGCCGTCGACCGCCAGCAGGCTGGCCTGCCATCCGGTTGGGAGGTTCTGCCTGACTTGGTCGATCCCGGCTGGGCCACCGGCCACGTAGACGGCGTTGTCGAAAATTGAGTCGCCAAGCAGGACGAGACGGGTCATGTTGCTCTTCATAAACGCCCGTGTTCCCGTCGAGCGATCCAGATCGTTGACGCCAGAATGACCAAAGCACCAATCAAGGTGGTCTGGCTCGGCACATCGGAAAACACCAACCAGCCCATCACGGATGCCCAGATCAAATCCAGGAAGCGCAAGGACTGGGTGGCCGAGATGTCAGCGGCTCGGAACCCACGGGTCATGCAGTATTGACCGAGCGAACCCAGAACGCCTGCCAGCACGAATCCCAGCCATTGCATCGGTGTCGGAGCTGACCAGTGCAACAAACCCAGAGGCAAACTCAGCGCGGTGACCGAGATGGCTTGCCACAGCACAATGACACTGGATTTTTCGTACCGGGTGAGGGTTTTGGTCATCAAGAAGGAGGCGGCAAAGACTGGGCAGGATGCCAGCATTACCAGGGCATACCAGCCGCCCTGACCCGTGAGTCGAGGAGCGACGACCACCAGAACGCCAGCAAAACCGATTACCGCAGCGACCCAGCGGTCCCCGCGCATCTTTTCGCCCAGAAACCACGAGGCTCCAAGCATGATGAAAATCGGCCCGGTAAAGCCGATGGCCGTGATGTCCGCCAACCCAAGATGGGGCAACGCCATGAACCACAGCGTGAGCCCCACTGCATGGACCGCACCGCGCCAGAGTTGCCCGCTCAGATTGACCGGGCGATAGGCCGGCAAGCCCTCGCGCAAGACCAGCGGCAACAACGCCACGATGCCGAACACGTAGCGCAGAAACTGCGACTGAAACGGGTCCAGGGACAGGGTGATGGTACGCACCGTCGCGTTCAGGCATGAAAACACCAGGCCGCTCAGAGCCACCCACAACATGCCCCGCCAAACGGCTGGCAAGAGGAACACGCGCATGCGAGCGTGCCGGTGCGCGACCGCAATCCTGCGTGTAATTGGTTTGGATAAAGGGGCTCGGGGGTTCACCGGTGGTGCTCGTTGACAGAATCTAGCATCAGACAGTGTAAGGACTCCACCGGGCTACCTGTATATCTGGCAGCCAAACCACTCGTATCAATCACCGTTTCATCAGGTCCGACGGTCGATACGAAGTACCCTCTGGCCCAAAAGTGCTGGCCTACAAAGTTACGCCTTCGCTCCGCGTACACCCTTGCAAGGTGGGTCGCACTCTTGCCTTGGTACACACCTTGGAAAACATAGGCAGGCTTGCCTGATGGTGTTGCGCGCAAACCCGGCCCCTTGGCGCTTGCATCCCAAAGAAATGCCTGGGCATTTTCAGGCGGACATTTGAACCCGCCTACCCGCCCGGATGTGAATACAATCTTGGCCATGTTGAACCTCCTCACTAGTTTTACACGCCAAGGATGTGAGGGCGGGTGTAAGAAGACTTGGCAAATATAGTCGAATTTCGATCAACACGTAACTGATAGTGATAGTTGAGATTGTCACCCTAATACATTGATTTATAATGAATTTATCTACTTCAGTCAACGACGGCAAAGACTACTTTTCTTGCACTCGTAATGAGAAGGTCGATGGCTCGATTCATCTCTCCGGCACCAATAGAGACAAGGGTTTTTTGCTATGAAAGTAATAGCAAACGCTTTTCTTTGGTAACTAGGTAGACTCAACACCGCGTTTGCACGATCCATAGCGAAAGTACGGCATGAACTGGTTAAGCGATCTCATCCACGGCCAATCCGAATCGTCCGCGCCCGCGTGGGACGAAGATGCTTTGTTTCTTGACGTGCGCACGCCCGGTGAATACGCGTCGGGTTACGTCCAGGGCGCCCTGAATCTTCCGTTGGATCGTTTTGTGCAAGACTACGCCCGCATCGCCCCCGACAAGTCGAAACAGATTGTCTTGTACTGTCGCTCAGGTGCCCGTTCCGGACAAGCCACCCAGTTCTTGCTGCAGCAGAACTATCAAAATGTAGTCAACGGTGGCTCAGTCGGGGCAGTCGCCATGAAAACCGGCCGCCCTGTCCACCAACAGTAGTTTCGCCGCAGGCTTGACTCGGCGAGAGGGAGTCGGGCAATTTACAAGCCATAAGCATTATGCGTTAAGCATCATATATAGACATCTTGACTTATAATTATGATTTGTAACGCATATTCTTATCAGCTCTCTATTTTCCATTTATATGTTTATTGTCATATGCTTGAAGCACTATTTGATTTCATGTCTCTATTCGCATAATCAATTCATCGAAGAACTCTATGTCCACCCTTCCTGACGTCGGAAAGCGCTTTCAGGCCTTTAGAAAGGCCTCCGGCAAGACACAGGTCGAAATTGCTCAGATCACCGGCATACGCCAGGAGGCCTTGTCGCGCTTCGAGCGCGGTCGAGGCAATGACTTTTCGATGGCCAAGATGCTGCGGCTGCTCCAGACCCTGAGCCTGGAAATGAGCTTCCAGCCGGTCACAGCGCGCCCAACTCTGGAAAGCGTGCTTGAGGAGCGGCGTGGCGGCCAAAATATCGGACCAGATGCACGATGAAGCTCAATGTGTTCGTCAGTGGGCGCGCCGTCGCCACACTGGAAAGCAACGACAATTTTGAGCACCATCTGACCTATCTGGCATCTGCCGACCCGAAAGACCTGGTGTCACTACAGATGCCAGCCAGAAAACTGGCTTGGACCTGGCCAGCGTTGCACCCCTTCTTCCAGATGAACTGGCCGGATGAGTTCTTGCTCTCGACTCTCAAAGAACAGCTCGGCCACCGGCTGGGCGCTGGGCCTCTAAACCTGCTGGCAGTGGTGGGCCATCAACTCCCCGGGCGAGTCTGCGTCAGCAAGACGGATACCGCCGCAGCCAACTTGGTACTGCCGAGCTTGCGCAGCCTGCTCAGCGGACGGTCGTCGCAAGAGACGTATCTGGACCTGGTGTCGCAGAGCATCACCGTCGGCCTACCCGGACTGCCTCAGAAGCCATTGAGTCGGGAGACGAAAATGATGTTTCAGAAGGGCAGCGTCTACACCGCGGGCCACATCGTCAAGGCGAGTTCGGCACGCCAGCCGTTCCTCGCGCTCAATGAGCACCTGTGCCTTCAAGCCTGCGCAGCCACCGGCTACCAGACCACCAAGACGCAGGTTTCGGAGGATGGCCAGGTCCTGCTGGTTGAGCGTTGTGACATCAACGCCGAGAGCGGGCAGCACCAAGGCTTCGAAGATTTTTGCAGCCTGCTGGGTCTGCCACCCGACAACCGGTACGACTCGAGCTGGGAACGCCAGGCACGTCTGGCACGCGATTACATCATCCCGGACCGCTTGCGCCAAGCCAACGAGCAGCTCGCCGTCACACTTTTGCTCAGCCTTGTGTTGGGCAACTCCGACCAGCACAGCAAGCGTCTGGCCTTCGTCTACCGCAGTGTCGACGACGTTCAGCTGGCACCGATCAGCGGTATGTTGACCACTCTGGCTCACGAGCGCGACGCCGCCAAAGCACCTGGGCTGTACCTGGACGGCAAGAAGAGTTGGGATCCCGGCGCTTCGCTGTGGCGCTACCTGCAGCAGCACCTGGGTCTGGAGAACGCACGCCAGCGCGAGTTGGCAGACTTGGTCTGCACCAGTGTGTCAGGGCAAGTACCCACCCTGATGCATCACATCAACCAGACGCCCGGGTTTGCCCAGCTGGGGCGCTCCATGCTGTCTCAGTGGAATGACGGCCTCAAGCGCTTGCGCGCGCGGCTCACGGTGCCTCTGCCTGACTTCTCGACCCTGTCAAATTCGACGGATTCAAGGCAACACGAACCGCAGCCCGCGCTTGAGGTGGGCGATCGCCACGAAACGCCGGCCACGAGCCCAAAGAAGCGTCCGGCGCGCTCCCACAGGGCAGCGCCGCCAGACGCGGCTCAGCTCAAGCTTCTGTTTGAATAGGGCGCAAGCAAACAGCCACTGACACCACGCGCACAAGGCGCTTCGCTAGTGAAGGTTGAGCCACTCTGCACATCAAAAACAAAATACCCTTGTAAATCAAGGACTTACAAGGGTATCTGGCGGAAACGGAGGGATTCGAACCCTCGATGAGGCTCAACACCCCATACTCCCTTAGCAGG
>CAYHDD010000154.1:0-6870 GCA_964355195.1 uncultured Rhodoferax sp.
TCGCCCAAAACCCATTGCAATACTTGCCTTCATGCAATTGAATTTCCTATCCGTCAAGTCGAGATGGTTTGGCAGCTGCGCGCCAGGCTGTAACGCATGATTGGTGGTTGTCGGTCGACAAGACAGGGGTGTCTATTTCAGATTTGGTACTGCAAGAAATTGCGCGCGGTGATCCACAGGCCGCCAGCCGCAGGTTGGCGTTGGTCGCTGGTTTGCATCGAATCGTCGCCCACGCCCAAACAGACTTGTTGGCCAATCGATTGATGCAGGCGGGGGTTGTTCCGGAAACAGAACCTGAAGATGCCGCCCATATCGCACTGGCCACGTTGCATGGTTTCAGATATTTGGTGACGTGGAACTTTGCGCATTTTGTCGGACCAGATGCCAAGTACCGTGTGTTTTCCGCCTTGCGGGACTGGGGTTATAGCCCTGCCCTTTTTGCAACACCTGAAGAACTTTTGGAAGGCTCAACGCCATGAATACCCCGCACCCACCTCTGCCCGACACCGTTCAAGCCCATGTCGCGGCACCACCGCTACCCGGCACCAGGCCAATGCGTCACGATCCGATTCTGGAAGAACTTTGGGCGGTGAAAGCTCGGCTCAATGCTCAAGCCAATTACGATGTCAAACGCCTGCTGGCAGATGCCGCTGCCACCGCTGCAAGCCTGACCGATGCGAACGGGCAACTGCGTGTTTGACACCCTGACCTGGTAGATTCAAAAAGCATTGCTGGCAGCGCTTGCCCAAGCTTGCCAATTGCAGGCATTGCCGCTCGCGATTGGTCAGGTGAGGAATCTCTTCTTCGCCACGCTGGAGAATGAATCGTTCCAAGGCGGTGTGCAAAAAAACCGCTGAGCAAATGGACGCTTCCCAGCGCATGAACGACATAGTCCAGCTGGTCGCTCGTGGCAGATACCCAGAGGTTGGGTAACAGGCACGCCATGATGGCAGCCACTGTCATCTTGAGTCGCACGCGCTCCGTTGCATCTTCTGCGATGGACTAAGATCCCATTTCAGTAGACTTGGTTTTATTGAAGAAATCAACGATCTGCTCAGCTACTGGAATAGGCTCTAATTCGACCCATGCCATCGCTACCCGAATCCCAAAATACAAAAACGTTTAGCTGGTGCCGTGTTGGTGGCTGGTTAGTCGCGTGGCCATTTCCTTTGGCGGTACTGCTTCTTTGGTATATGGCGGCTTTGCATGAATGGGTATCGCCTCAGATATTGCCCTCGCCGCAAGTTGTAGGCCAGACTTTATGGGAGTTGATGAAAACCGGCGAGCTGGCCGCCAATGTATTCGTCAGCATGATCCGCGTTTTTTCGGGCTTTGCGATAGGGATGGCCATCGGTCTGGCACTGGGCACCGGCATGGGCTTGTCACCACGGTTCAAAGATTATGTTTTTCCGTTATTCAAAGCGGTAAGCCATGTGCCGGTCATTGCCTGGATTCCCTTGCTGATGCTGCTGGTGGGTATTGATGAAACACTGAAGTTGGTGGTGATTGCCAAGGCAACCCTGGTGCCCATCACGCTTAATACTTATCAAGGCATCAAGGGCGTGCCAAATATTTATATTGAAGTCGCTCGTGTTCATGGGCTCAGCCGTGCCCAGATGTTGACCAAGGTGGTTTTTCCGGCTGCCATAGCTCCCATCTGGAACGGTGTGCGCTATGGCTTCACCAACGCCTGGTTGGCGCTGATTGTGGTTGAACTGCTGGCATCTTCCGATGGCGTTGGTTTCATGATCGTTTATGGTCGGCAGTTGTTTCAGTTGGATGTGGTGTTGGCCGTGATTGTTGTGATGGGCATCCTTGGCTTTGTTTTGGACAAGCTGCTGGCATGGATTGAAACGCGCCTCTTGCATTGGCGCCAACCGGGCATTTGAAGTGCGTTGAATCATGCAAATCAGTCATAAGCCGCCAAGAGAACTTTCAAAAAATGTGAGAGGCTGGGTTCTGCCCGTGGCCATTGTGTTGGTTTGGTGGCTGGCTTTGCACGTGGGTTGGGTCACGTCGCCTTTACTAGTGTCGCCCGTTGCCGTTTGGAATCGGGCGGTGGTTCAAATCAGCAGTGGCGCGCTGTGGGATGCCTTGTCTGCCAGCTTGTACCGCTGCCTGTGGGGCTTTGTAATCGGCACCCTGGCGGGCTTGATTTTTGGTGCCTTGTTGGGCTTTTCCCGTTGGGTTGATCGGTCGGTGGGGCCGTCTTTTCATGCCCTCAAGCAAATCTCGCTATTTGCCTGGATACCCTTGCTGTCGGTCTGGTTTGGGCTGAGTGATGTCACCAAGATTGCTTTTGTGTCGATGGCTGCGTTCTTTCCGGTGGTGCTCAACACGTACGAAGGCATACGCAGCGTGCCGCGCGAGCTTATTGAGGTGGCCCGTGTGTACCAATTCAGTGCCTGGCAACTTTGGTGCCGCGTGATTCTGCCAGGGGCTGCACCTTCCCTGTTTACCGGCATTCATCTGGCGCTTATTTACAGCTGGTTGGCCACCTTGGGAGCCGAATCTTTGCTGGTTTCAGGCAAGGGCATGGCGAATATCCTCATTGATGGTCGGGAGAATTTATGGATGGATCAGATTCTTTTTGGTGTGCTGGTCATTGGACTTGTGGGTGCTTTGTTGAACTGGCTTCTGGGGGTGCTGGAAAAACGTTGGCTAGCCTGGCACACCCAGACCGTGGCGCACTATGGAATTTGAAACATTGAAGCAACACATGGCACACGCTGGCATATTGAGTATTCAGGCCCTGCATAAGCATTACCAGGTCAATGACATGACCCTGCCGGTCTTGCAAGACATCCATCTCACGCTCGAACCGGGCGAATTTATAAGCATTGTCGGCCCCAGTGGTTGTGGCAAATCCACCCTTTTGCGCCTCATCATTGGACTGGATCAAGACTACCAGGGCGACATATATTTGGATGGGCAGCGCATTACGGGCACCAGTTTGCAACGCGGCATTGTTTTTCAGGAACCCCGCTTGTTCCCTTGGCTTACTGTAGAGAAAAATATCGCTCTGGGGTTGCTCAACTCAGACCTGAATGAGGCGCAGCAGCGTCAGACGATTCGTGAACACATCGCGCTGGTGGGGCTCTGCGGATTTGAAACAGCCTACCCCCACCAGCTCTCGGGCGGCATGGCGCAGCGGGTCGCCATTGCGCGTGCGTTGGTCAACAGGCCCGCAATTTTGTTGCTGGACGAGCCCTTTGGTGCGCTGGACATCGTTACCCGTGCACACATGCAGCAAGCGCTGTACCGCATCTGGGAACAAGAGCGCATCACGATGATTCTGGTGACACACCATGTGGAAGAGGCGGTCTACTTGGGCAATCGCGTCGTTATTTTGGAGCCCCGTCCCGGCCGCATTCGCTGTATCGTGCCTGTGCCACTGGCGCATCCGCGGGACAGGCTCAGCAACACCTTCAAAGCAGTTGAACGCGATGTCCACCAAGAAATTAATTTATTTGAATAAGGCATCCATGCAGACGCGTCGTTTACTCATGTCCGCATGCCTTGCAAGCGTGCTGGCACTACCTGCTTTGTCACAAACATTGACTGTGCCAACAACCATCCGTATCGGATCGCCTGATGCCGGGACGGGTGGTAAATCTTCATCGGGCAGCAATGTGTTGACCATCGTCCAACACAAGCAGTGGCTGGAGCAGGAGTTTGCCAAAGAGGGCATTAGAGTTGAATGGACTTTTTTTCGGGGTGCTGGTCCTGCCGTGGGCGAAGCATTGGCAGCCAAACAGTTGGACATCGTTTACCTGGGCGATCTTGCGTCGGTGATTCACCGGGCACAGGGCTTAACCACACGCTACCTGATGCCCGCAGTACGCGGCACCCACAGCTATTTGGCCACCGCGCCTGGCGTTGAAATCAGCACGATTTCAGACCTCAAAGGGCGCAAGGTGTCGGTGCTCAAAGGCTCTGCCTTTCAGAGACCTTTCGACAAGTTACTGGCTGGCGCGGGTCTGACAGAAAAAGACCTCAAACTCATTAACCTGGATTACCCCAGCGCCAAAGCTGCGCTGGTGGCAAAGCAGATTGATGCCACTTTTGGTGGCGCCGACCTCTTTTTGCTGCAAGACAAAGGGGTGAATTTACCCATCAGCACCAAAGGCCGCGAGTCTGACCTCACCATCAACGCCGGTATTCTGGGAACCGAAGCGTTCATCACCAAATACCCGCACATCACCGCCCGCATGGTCAAACAATTGGTACGTGCCTCGCATTGGGCATCGCAAGAAAGCAACCGCGAGGCTTTGATCAAACTGCTTGCCAATGGCAGCGGCATGCCTGATCTGGGCATTCGATCCGAACTGGAAAACGAAAACCTGGCAGAGCGCTTTTCACCGCTGATTGACGATGCCCTGCTGGCAGATTACCAGGCTGTGGTGGATGACGGCCTCAAGCTGGGTTTGATTCGCAAGGGTTTTGATGTCAAGGCCTGGATGGCTCCAGCCTTTGTGCAGCAAGCGGTTCGAGAGCTAAAACCCTCATTTCTTACAGGTGCCAAAGGCTGGTAATTTTGGTAAATTCAGCCCTCTGTTTATCGCATCAAACTATCGCCATTGAAGTCAATATTGGCCGTAGATGAGGAATCAAAATTTACAAATCTGATTTAATAAATTCACATGAACTGATTGGCTCTGAAATTAATCCATCTATTGCGATGCATGATTTTGGCGCCGTGTCCAGTTTGTTGAAATCCATTCATACGGCTGAAAGTCTGGTTCAGCTCAATTCTATTATCAAGCAATTTGCACCGCATGTTGGTATACAAAATTTGGGTCTGCTTTATCGCAAAAACAGTTGGGGAACGCCTTGGCAAATACCGCCCATTATTGGCATTGCCAATCTGGAATATCGTGCACTTTATATTGCTGAAAATTTGATAACTACGGATCCATTTAAAGATCGAGCCGAAAAAACAGCTTTGCCTTTTTATTGGACTCTGAGCCAAGAGACAAAAAAAGTAAACAAAATAACATCCCGTTTTTTTGAGCTTCACCATGAAATGAAGTTCCGCCAAGGCATCATGGTTCCGGTCTATTCCCCAGGCCGAATCACTTCGGTTGGAATGACGATGTGTGGTACTGAAAAAGAATTCAAGAGCAGTCTTCCGGTGGTGATGCCTATCATCCATTTGTTCGCGCTGCATGTTGCTGATGCTGCCACAAGAGTCGTCATGCCCGACCAGGCGACTGAACCCAGCATCCCGCTCACTAAAAGAGAGCGTGAATGTTTATGTTGGCTCGCTTCAGGCAAAACAGCGTGGGAAATTGGCCAAATTTTGAATATCACTGAAACCACAGTGATATTCCACACTGAGAACATAAAGAGGAAACTGGGTGCCCGCAACACAGTGCAGGCTATTTATCTGGCTTTAAAGCAAAGCCTGATTGATTAGGCAAGCGGTACGGCGCTGCCAAATTTCAAATTCCTCTAAGAAATACCAGTTACAAAAAGCACGCCCGTTAGCCACAATTTGGCCCTACTTCATTTTGCAATTCGTAGGGCATGAACCACATCGCGGGCAGCGAACCTCAAGCGGCAGATCAGGTGACTCAAGGGCTCATTGAATCATTTCGGGTTCATCCACTCACCTACGTCCTGATCGAAAAAGCTGCAGAGCTGCAGACCCAGTCCATCACAGACTTTGTGCTGCTGGCTGCCTACAGCACTGCGCGTGATTTTTTGGCTCTTCAAAAAGAGTTGCAGGTTAGCAACCCCAGTCGCGATGCGGCAGCGCCACAACACAAACCGCTCGTCTGGCCTCCATACGAACAATCAAATTGATAGCGTCTCACGCAATTTCCATGGGCTCTAGCAGCCATTTCGCTCTAAGCATCGCCGTTTTCCCAACCCCTTTATCGTCAGCCTTACCGGCAAATACCACCATGACCACCACGCCACGCCCCACTACCCAACGCACTGAAATCGTTTTTATCGAAAACAACGTTGCCGATTACCAGAGCCTGATTGATGGGCTCAATCCGGGTGTGGAAGTGGTCGTGCTGGATGCTGCCGGCGATGGGCTGGCGCAGATGGCGCAGTGGGCTAGGAGCCATTCTGGCTATGACGCTATCCACATCATTAGCCACGGTGCCGAAGGGCAGATCAATCTTGGAGCGTTGACACTGGATACGGAGATGGCGGCGCAGCGGTCGGCTGATCTGGCAGTGTTGGGGGCGGCGTTGTCGGCCGACGGCGATTTGTTGTTGTATGGCTGTAATGTCGCCACGGGTGAGGGGCAGGGGTTTATTGCGGCGGTGGCGACTGCTACGGCGGCGGATGTGGCGGCTTCGACTGATTTGACCGGGTCGGCGTTCATGGGTGGGGATTGGGGTCTGGAAACTTCAGTCGGCTCCGTTGATGTGGACACACTTTATTTTGACCATTTCGATAGTACGCTTAATTTGATAGGGGCCAGCGTTTACTCTTCGGATGATAATTTGGAGGGTATAGTAGATTCCGTAGCAAACGCTGTAGCCATTACAAATAGCGGAACTCCTGAACTGAACTACTCCGGTTTTACAGCCAACGTAGAGACAACCGGCAATAACTCAACGATTACATTGACGGTAGCCGCTGATTTTACATCGCCCTCAGCAACGTCACATATCGAGTTTACAGGAGGTTCGCTTGACCAATTGACGGGGGCTACGCTTAATTCGGGAACGGCAGTCAATAAGGCCGCCCTTAGTTTCAGTGTCAGCGGAAAATCTCTCGCCATTTCGTATAATCCAGCCAATGCGACTACAAAGAGCGCTGGGGAAATTATCTGGCTTAATGGCGAAACCATCGTCATTAATCTTACCTCTACCGCCCTCGCCTCCAACACAGCCCCCACATTCACCG
>CAYHDD010000155.1:0-6855 GCA_964355195.1 uncultured Rhodoferax sp.
TCATGCGCTGCTGAATCCACTTGTCGCTGCGGCCATGCTGTTGCCAGGTCTGGCGGGCACGGTCCAGCGACAGGGCAGGGTCGGCCATCTCTTGCATGCGCTCATAACCCACCTTGGCCAGCCAGAGTTTGATGGGCTCGGCTTTGGGGCTGGGGACGGATTGCACCAGGCGCAGCAGGGTCTCGGCGGTGGCTACGTCGGTGAGGCGTTGCTTGCCGTCTGCGGCGGGCATTTTCAACTGGTGACAACTTGTCACCAGTTGACTGCCTTCATTGACAAGCCGACGCTTGAGCTGGTTCCAGTACTTTCGGGCGGTCAAGTCATCGAACTGCTGTGTCAACACCTGCACCACATCAATCACCGAAAACCACCATATCTCGGTGGCCTCGTCGTACACGCGACGGATGGTTTGGCCGTCGAATTGGGTAGGGAAGATTTTCATCGTTGACTCTCAACGCGCATCAGCATTTTCGAATCAAAGTCACACCGGGCGTGGGGGCCACCGATTCACCAACTTGCAAAGCCTTGCCGTCAAATGCCACCTGGTATGCGTCAAAACTGCGAGCCACCTCGCCAGAATTCGTTTGTGCAACTTTGAGCCTGTCAAACAAGGCATGCGCTGGCGCATTGCCCAGTTCACAGTCGTGCTTGAACACGTAAAGCCCGCGCGAGGACATTTCGCCGCGTGCGGCAGAACGGTCATGCTCAAACATTTGCGACAGGGCTTGCCACAGCAGTTCCAGATCGTCTTCGCCAAACCCGGTTTGCTTGGCGAGGAAGGACGACACAAACCCATGCGCCACATACACGCCATACGGCACGGTGTGCTTGCGCCCCATCGTGCGGTTGTCGCCGTCCTGCTTTTCCGCCTCACCCTCCGTGGTTACCGCCATGCGGGTGATCGTGTGTTCCAGCGCCACGACGGGTTCCACCGAGCGGGCAAACGTCAGTTGCACCGGGCCGCGCACCTGGCCGCAGTTGGTGCCCGTGGACATGACCGCACCAAAGGTGCGAACGTCAAAAAAATTCTGGCACATCCAAGCCCGTGCGCTACCTACTTGGTTGGCACTGCCTTTTCGCCCTTCCTTTCTAGCGGGCTTCTTTTTGGCATCCGCAGCCAACGGCACTTCTGCTATGTTGTCAGTAGCTGTCTGCGCTTGTTCCTCGGGGGCTACAGCCAGTTTCAATGCGGAATAGGCGCGCTCATGCTGAAGGTTCAGCACCGCTTTTTCGCGCACATAAATTTCAAAGCGTTTCTCGCCCGGTGCAAATTTCTCCTCAAAGCGTTTACCTTCAGGTGCGGGCTCGGCGTTATCCCCCGCTTTAACCAGCCCTACAAAATTACGCACCTTGCGTTTGAGCGACACATCCGTCATCAGACCGTGGCCGGATTCTGCGTCCAGGCGCGGCATGTTGCCTGCATCGGGGTCGCCATTGGGGTTGCCGTCTTTCACGTCCATGATGAGAACGAAGTCATAGCGGTTGGCGAGAGGGTTCGTAGTGGTCATGCGGTTGCTCCTTGGGTGATTGATCGGGTGTGTGATGGGGTTGTGGTGCTGGAATCGTCAGGTTTTTTGGCAAAGAAGTCTTGCCGCTGGTGGTAGTAGCCCAGTGCAAAACGGCCTTGGTCGGGTAGCGGCAAATGTTTGGGGAAGTCCGTTACGGGCGCCACGACTTCGCCCAGCAACTTTTCAAAATAGGTATTGCGGCAAGGGGACAGCTTTTTCAGATGAGCATTCTTTAAGCGCAGCAAGGTGGTGAACACGGCCACGGGTGTGGTGGAGGCTGCGCCGTAGTAGTGATCCCGAATGGTGGCGTTTAAATCGGGGCTGGCTTCTTCCTGGATTTTTTCCAACACAGCGAACAAGCGCCCCATTCGGTAGCCAGGGTTGTTATTGGCAAGGTCAAGCATGGGGGCGAACTCCTTTTCTGTTTTCAGACGGGTGGATTGGATGGATGTGCGGCGAATTTGGCGATTCAGACAGGCTTTGATGGAAGCTGCCCGTATGTACGTGACGTCTTGTTCCGCCCGGCAACGTGCCACCGCTGTGTTAAGCCACAGCGCGGGGTAAGGCACGTCTTCTCCCGCAAAAATGGCATCGACGATAGAGCCGCCCAAATTCGGCGGAATGTTGTCGGCCTTGTTTTGCACAGCCACCGCTGTCAACAGCCGAAACAGCGAAGGATATTGCGGGTCATGTCCGTGCGCACCGCGAACCATTTCAAGATCCTTAAAGTGCTGCGCTATGCGTTTGCCCAACTCCGGCAAACGCAGGCAGTGGTAGAAGCGAATGCTGATGCGCGCTGCATTCGGTGCCAGCCCCAGGATATGAAAGCGGTTGCCATCATCCTGCGTCGATGGCCCATGCTCTTTATGAGCCGCAGACAAAAGCGCCTGAACGGCCCGCGTACCCGCATCCGGGTCGTCTTTGAGTGCTTCGCCAAAAATATCGGGTATCACAGTTTCCAAGTCCGATGCTTTATCGGCCCAGAACACGGTGGACGCATCGCCCACTTGGATGCGCTGGGGTGAATCTTTACGCAGCAGGTGGTTTAACGCGGTGGTGTAGGCGAAGGCGACGGCTTTGCTGACGGGTGCGTTTTCTCCTCGGCGTTCGGTTTTGCCGTAGGACTCAAACGCCCGTGCGTTGAAGGAGACGATGTTTTTCAGAGCCATGGCACCCGGTTTGTCCCACACACCTTTGATGGCGGCGTGCAGGCGCTCAACAGGCGCATGCTCGCCCGTAACCAAGCACATGGCTATACGTTCATCCGCCGAGGCAGGCGCGTTCAGCGTCGCCTGCACTACGGCAGGGCGCTGGCACACCAGATTGACATCCCCGTGCAGGCGAAAGCTCAGAATGGCATTGATCGCTAGTGCATCCCTCCACGTGGACTCGCGCTCCAAGGTGTCCATCATTGCGCCCTTGTCCGCCGCCATACGCGCAAAGAAGCGCTGCACGGCTTGAATGCCTGCGTCTTCTTGTGCCGATGCCGGTAACGTGGCAATGCGCTGGCGAAAGGCGGTGTGTTGTTTCACCACGCGCTCGGGGTTGCCTTTGGTATCAACACCCAACATGTATTCCAGCGTATCCCACAGCAAATTAGCCGCCACATCAACGGTTCTTTTTACCCCCTGCGGCACACGGAAACTTTGGGCAATGTTTTTCTTGCCATTCGGGGTGCGTGTGTCGAGAAGCTGCACCAGTTGACCCTGTGCATCTATCTCCAACAGAAAATGGATTTCCTTTTGCTCCAGGCCAAAAGAAGGCAGGTGTTGTGCAGGGTCAGGGTCATCGCACTTGCGGCGATAGTAATCATTGAGTGCTTGCAGAATCATCCCACTGCCTCCTCAAACGGCGGCACTTCAATCACGCCCGCGTTCATTTGCCCTCTGAAGAAGCGGGGTTGCGGGTCAGACGGGTGGGTGTAGTCCATGTCATGCAGCATCCAACCCAAATCGCGGGTATCGGCAATGGGCTGCGCGGGTGGCGTATCGGCCGTGATCAGGCGCACATCGGCTGAAAACTCGCGGCAGCCCAAATACGGCTGATTGACGCACTGGCCTTTGCTGGCGCGGCGAGTGAACATTTCTGTGTATTTGATGAGCGGGTCGGGGCAACCGCGTGCCAATAACAACTCGGCGTGGATGAGGTAGGCTACATCGCGCAAAAAGTAGCCTGCGCGTTGCACACGCTCTTCTTCAATGATCAAGTGAAGTCGCCCTTTTCCTTCCTTCATGGCACGTTCGACGTTGCCCATCAATATTTTTTCTTTGACCTCATTGCGCCGCAAATTGACCCAGCGAATCGGCTTGAGCACTTCGATTCGTGAAACCCGCCATCGCATTTGCGGCTTCCACAAAATCGACTCAAAAATCGCCCGCGCCGCCGAGGGTGTCATCACGTCATACGAGACGCGCTCCACCTTCATCTCAGGCCGGGTAAAGCAGGCGAATGGGCCAGTGACTTCAAGGCAAAACCTGGGGGACATGTTGCTCCTTTATGAGACAAAGCCGCTGGGGTTGTAGAGGTCCTCATCTCCGACAAGACCCAAAATAGCACTGTACATATTATCAGTATTTGCCAACACATACAGCCCTGGCATGGGCAGCGAGAGGTCGCCTTGTGCGAACATCTTGTCGGCTTGGCGCTTCTTTATAGTGACGGTGTAGCGTTGCAGCTTTCGCATCAACCAGCGAGCCGGGCCTTCTGCGGCCAATATGCCAAGCAGTTTTTCAATTTCGTCGCCGTGTTCGGCATAACGGACCACGACCGTGGCGGAGTCGGCATCGTCAATCAGTCGAAACGCCTCGGCAGCGGTGCGGAATTGCACACTCAAGGTTTTGCGGTCGTTAATGGTGAGCTTCTCGCCAATCTTTTTGGCATCCAAATCCACGGCGCTGTAGAACTGCTTGAAGTACGTAGCAAACAAGTGCCGAGCAAGCGGGTCGGCGTGCTGATCGCGCAAGGTGCTGATGCAAGCCTGCACCGCTTTGCGCAAATGTCCTGCGGGGGCTTGCTCTGGTGGCACGAATACCACCACGCGGCCTTTCTTTGGCAAGCCTTTTTCCAGCAAACGCCCTTCTCGGTTACAGCGCCCTGCGGCTTGGGCGATGGAATCCAGCCCAGCCAAAGCACGAAACACTACCGGGAAATCCATATCCACCCCGGCCTCCACCAGTTGGGTGCTAACCACGCGCAACGGCTCCAAATCGCGCCCATCGCGCTTGGCTTGCAGACGGGCTTTGATCTGGTCGATGACCACTTTACGGTGTACGCCACACATCAAGGCTGACAAATGCAATGTGCTTTTTGGCAGCAACCTATGCAGCTCCCGTGCGGCTTTGCGGGTGCCTACGATGGCGAGAACGCAATCTTCCTGCTCGATTTGCGCTGCAACCTCGGCCCACGGTGTGGTGGCTTTCAAATCCGACGGCAACTCTACTTTGACGCGGTCGAGTTCTTTGAACAGGGCATCCGGGTCGTCAATGATTTCGCGCACATTCTCCAGCCCACGCAGGTCTCTGCTCTTGTCAAAGTAGTTCGTGCTGTTGAGCGCAGGTTGCGTGGCCGTACAGAGCAGCACGGTCACTCCGTAATGTTTCACTAGGAAATTGAGCACATCCAAAATTGGCTGCAAAAACTCGGGCGGGAGCTGTTGCGCTTCATCCAGCACGATGACACTGTTCACGATGTTGTGCAGCTTGCGGCAGCGCGAGGTTTTGGCGGCAAACAGGGACTCGAACAATTGCACGTTGGTGGTGACGACCAGCGGGGCATCCCAGTTTTCGCAGGCCAGACGGCTGCGGGCGGTTTCGTCCCGGTCAGCCGCATCGGCTTGGCTGTGATGCTCTATCAGTACTTCATCGCCCAGCGACTTGAATACATCGCGGAACACATCCGCCGTTTGCTCAATGATGCTGGTGTACGGAATAGCGTAAATCACTCGGCGCTTGTCGTGCGTTTGGGCGTGGTTCAGGGCGAATGCCAAGCTGGACAAGGTCTTGCCCCCGCCCGTGGGCACGGTCAGCGAGAAGAAACCCGGCGGCAACGTAGCCTTTTCGCGGCATTGGCGCAAGATGGTGGCACGCTGTTGGTTCACATCCGTGGATTTTGCAGACGCGGCTTTGGCGGCCATGTGGGTATCGAAGGCTTGGTGCATCGCCTCCAACGTGGGGAAGCCATCGCGCTTGGTCGGCTTGATTGCGTCAAAGTACGCCTCTGTATCCAAGAAATCAGCATCGACCAGGCACGAAAACAACATTCGCACCCATAGCGCAAAGCCTGCCGCACCGCCGGGGATTTGCGCGGCCAGATCGCTATGCGCAAGGATATGGGCGGGTGGATTGGCAGCCAACGCTTCACGCAGTTCGGTTTGACTGTCCGCGTTTTGCAGGCGTTCAGACAAACCACCATTCCAATCATCCAGGCCCGCGTGGTGACCTGCGATCAAGTAAGCAAGGACGTTGCCGTAGGGCTGGTTCGGTCCATTCAGTTGCTGCATCGCCCACAGCGCTCCGGCGGCAGAGTGCGTTTTTTCACGTCCACCCACCTTGCCTTCAATGTGCGCATCTTCCGGGTGGTCTGCGAGTTTCAGGTATTGCTGAAATCCGGCTCGATACTTGCCCAAGTCATGCCACAACCCCGCCAGATAAGCCCAGCGCTGGGCCACGGCATAGGAGTCAAACGGCTGCGAAAAATCCGCAGCTATGACAGCCACAGACTGCAGATGCTTGTCGAGTAGGTGTCCACCGGAGTGGGCGAGTGGTTCTGGCACGATGGATTTCCTCCCGTGACAATTCTTGATTTGCCAATAGCTTACGCCTCAACAGGTTCGCTGTGTGACCCAATCGACTGTTGCTCGAAAATATTTCCATCTGGCATAGTCCACAGTCACAGCCATGAAGGAGTCCCCAGTGAATCTTCCAAGTCACGCACAAATCATCATCGTCGGCGGCGGTATCGTCGGCTGCTCGGTGGCCTACCACCTGGCCAAGATGGGGCGCACCGATGTGTTGTTGCTGGAGCAGGGCAAGCTGACCAGCGGCACCACCTGGCACGCTGCCGGGCTGGTGGGGCAGATGCGGCCCAACCGTAACATGACGCAGATGAGCAAGTACGGTATCGAGCTCTATGCCGCGCTGGAAGCCGAGACCGGCCTGGCGACCGGCTGGAAACAGTGCGGCAGCGTCAACGTGGCGCGCACGCCCGAGCGCATGCAGGTACTCAAGAAACAGGCTGCCCTGGCCAACAGTTTCGGCGTCGAGTGCCAGTTGATCACGCCATCGGAAGCGAGTGTCCTGTACCCGGTGATGCGCACTGACGACTTGCAGGGCGCCATCTGGCTGCCGGG
>CAYHDD010000156.1:0-6819 GCA_964355195.1 uncultured Rhodoferax sp.
CGCGGCCGCTTCGACTGCGGCTGTGGCGCCCGACAGGCGTACTGCGAGGGTGCCGTCGGTCCATGCGGTGGCGCTGACCGGCAGCGGCTGACCGGCCCATTTGTTGACGAGCGCAATCGCTTCAGCGGCGGTTTGCGCCAGACGCAGCGTGGTTTCCACGGCCGGCAGCGGCAGCACTTTGAGCGAGACTTCGAGGATCACGCCGAGCGTGCCGAGCGAGCCCGCCATCAGCCGCGACACGTCGAAGCCGGCGACGTTTTTGGCCGCGTTGCCGATGTTGCCGCCAACCTCTCCGGCGCTGGGAGCGGGGGCGTCATTGTTGGAGCGTGCCTTGGCCTTGTCCACGGCGCGTCCGACGGAGGCACCGACCTTGCTGAAGAAATGTCCAACAGTCTTGGGTGCCTGTTTGAGGGAATCAACCGGCTTGGAAACGATATTTTTCACCGCCTCGACCGGTTGGGTGATGGATCGTTTCAGACCTTCCGCGAAAAGATCGCTCTTGCTGGTTTCCACCAGTTTGCGGATGGCTTCCGCTTCCACGATCCGGCGTTTTGCCTGCGGCACGCCGATGGCTTCGGCGATGGTCCTGAAATGTTCGATGACCTGGGTCGAAACCCTGATGTTGACGACCTCGTTCTCATCGACCCAGGCCAAACCGACCTCGGGCTCAAGGAATGCATGCTCCTGGAATGGCGTTTTGAACGTGTTTTCGACGATGTAATCAGCCGCCGCGAAACCTGCTTCGACATCGCCCTTCTTGATCTTGTGCTCCGCAACGATGTTGTTCGTTCCCTGCACGACAGGCGCTCCCGGCCGCATCGCTTCTTCCGGATCGTAGACACCGGGAAACGGCTCAAGCTCGAATGTCACGAGTTCGGCGGCGCGCTGCGCGATGTCGCGACTCGTGGCGGCAATGAGCGCGATGGGTTCGCCAAAATAGCGCACGCGCTCCCTGACCAGAATCTGCTGGTCAGTATTCAACCTCTTTTGGCCGGTCTGACCCGGGATATCGGTTGCGGCCATCCGGTCGGGCAGGTCCGCAGCAGTCAGGATGCATGTAACCCCTTCCAGCGCACGTGCCGCCGACACATCAAGTCGGCGCAACAGAGCACTTGCGACGTGGGCCCTGACGATCTTCACGTGCAGCATTCTGGGCATGGTGAAGTCGCCGGCGTACATGGTCTTTCCCGACACCTTGCCAGGTGCATCCGTGCGCGCCAAGGGCAAGCCGAGTTGATTGAACTCCACTTGCAGGACGGTCTGCTTGTGATTTGACGTGTCGTTCATTTTTGACTCCCTTGGGAACGCATGGCAGCAGCAGCAACCGTCACGGCTTCAACGATCTTGACGTATCCGGTGCAGCGGCAAAGATTGCCGCTGAGCCCGATGCGGATATCTTCTTCGGTCGGATCCGGATTGCGGTCGAGCATCGACTTCGCTGCCACCACCATTCCCGGCGTGCAATAGCCGCACTGCGCAGCACCCACGTCGACAAATGCGCGCAACAGCGGATGCGTGCTTGCAAGGCCCGCTATGGTCGTAATGGCACGTCCCTGCGCGGTCCACGCCAAAGCGAGACAGCTGTCCACTGCCACACCGTCAACGAGAACGGCGCAGGCCCCACAATCACCCTTCTCGCACCCACACTTGACCTCAATGTGACCGAGCTCGCGCAGTGCTTCCAGCAGGGTTCGATGTGGCGGGAAGCTCGCCGTCTCATTGCTTCCATTGATGGTCAGTGTGATAAGTTCTTCCATGCTCATGCTGCTTCTCCAATGTTCGACAACTTTTCCCATGCCTGCGAAACGAGGCGCCGAGTGATGACCTCGACCGTGTGTCTCCGATACTCCGCGCTGGCTCGGACATCATCGATGGGATTGCATTCGCTCACCGCCTGCAACGCAGCAGCAGCGATCATCGCGGGAGTGAGTGCCTGATCCTCCAGCATTGCCTCGGCCATTTTCGCCCGGACCACCGTGGGACCGACAGAACCCAGCGCAATTCGCACCTTCACACATTTCCCTTGCGTGACGCACAGCGTCACGGCAACACCGGTAATGGTGATGGCGTCACCCTGACGACGCGCCAATTTGTAAAAGACGTTGCTGGAGTTCGACGGTAGTCGAGGCCACGACACCGACGTGATCAGCTCATCGCGGCGGCGTACGTCCTTTTTGTAGCCCAGGAAGAACTGGTCGATCGGAACCTGGCGCGTCCCGGACTTGCAGCTCAGCGTGAGCTCGGCGTCCAGTGACATCAACGGGGGAATCAGATCCGCGGCCGGCGAGCCGCAGGCGATATTTCCGGCGACAGTGGCAACATTTCGAACCATCTGACCGGCAAAGCGCCGTGACGCGTCCACGAGTGACGGCGCTGCTGCTGCGATGTCCGCTGACGCCAGTAAATCGCTTACTGTGGTGGCGCCGCCTATCGACACTCGCTCACTGGTGCTGTCAATACTTCGCAGCTCATGCAAGTGGGTCAAGCCGATGACGCGTTGCGGCCGGCAACGCCTGGATCGCATGTCACCAATCAAATTAGTGCCACCCGCAAGCACCACAGCGTCGGCGCCATCGTCTTGCGCAAGCAGCTGAAGAGCCCCCGCCAAGTCATCCGGCAAGCAAAGCTCGAAATTTGTGTGAATAGACATTTCTCTACCGCCCTCTTTAGATGCGTGCCGTTACGCACTTGACTTGGTAATAGGAAGCCAGCGCTGCCAGCCCTTTGTCGCGCCCGAAACCGCTCAGTTTGGTGCCTCCAAAGGGCGTGGCGACACCGCCGGCAAAGTATTGGTTGATGAAGACCTGCCCTGCCTCGACATCGCGAGCGAAGCGCAAGGCGCGGGTGATGTCTTTGGTGTAAATGCCCGCGCACAACCCAAACGGCGTTCCGTTGGCAACCGATATCGCCTCCTCAGGCGAGTCGACCACTTGAACACAAAGCACCGGACCAAATATTTCCTCCTGGATCACAACGTCGGCACTTGGCACCGAATCCAGAATCGTCGGCGCATAAAAATACCCGCCTTCGCACCCTGCGACGCTGACTTCGTGTCCGCCTGTGGCGACGGCGATGCCGCGTGCCCTGGCACCGTCGACGTAACGCGCCACCAGTGCGCGATGGGCACCCGAGATCAACGGGCCGAGCTTGGGTTCGTCCAGACCGTGCCCTATGGTCAGCGCCACAGTACGCGCCACCAGCTTTTCCATCATGGCCGAGTGAACGGCGCGTTCGATGACCAGGCGCGATCCAGCCGAACAGACCTGTCCGGCGTTCGTGAAGATGGCCTTTAGTGTTCCCTCGACCGCAGCGTCCAGATCTGCATCCTCAAGCACCACGACTGGCGACTTTCCACCCAGCTCCAGATTCACCGACGTGACGCCTTCGGCGGCCGCTTTCATCACGCCAATCCCGGTCGGAACGGACCCGGTGAACGTGACATGATCGATGCCCGGATGGCTGGTCAACACGTTGCCGATGTCACTGCCGTAGCCTGTCACAACGTTATAGACCCCATCGGGCAGGCCGGCTTGCTGCAGCAATGCGCCCAGCGCCAAGGCACTCAGCGGCGTTTGCGTCGCTGGTTTGACGACAGCGGTGTTTCCGGCCGCCAGCGCCGGTGCGACGCCCCGAGCCGTCGTCACCAGGGGGAAATTCCAGGGGATGATGTGAACCGTGACGCCCACCGGCTCGTGCAGCGTCAGCGAGATGTAATCTGGACCCAGCGGGATGGTGTCTCCCTGGAGCTTGTCGGCGATGCCGCCGAAGTACTCGAAGTACGCCGCCGCCGTTTCAACGTCGCCGCGTGCTTCGGCAAGCGGCTTGCCGCTGTCGAGCGTCTCTATCGTCGCCAGTCGCTCCGCGTTGTGCCGGATGAGCGCGGCAGCCCGTATCAGGATTCTCGACCGTTGCACGGGGGTGGTCTGGCGCCATGCCCCTCTGAAAGCGGACCTGGAGTTGCTGACGGCGCGCTCGATGTCTTCGGCCTGCGCGGCGGGGAAGTCAGCAAATACCTGACCGGTTCCGGGATCGATCGTCTCGATTCTTCGCCCCCCGGTTGCCTCGACGTACTGGCCGCCAATGAACATTCCCTGGGGAAGGTCCAACGCAATGGCGGGATTCTTTCTTGTGTCGGTCATGGTGAATACCTCGTAGGTTCCTGATTTCCTTATACGTCCCATCCGCCATCGACGGCGATATGCTGACCCGTGATCTGTCGGGCATCCTCACTTGCCATGAACAGTACGGCATTTGCCACGTCCTGTCCGGTTGTTACGCGCCTCAGCGCCATGTCCTGAACGTATTCTTCATAGACCTTGTCTGTCGTCCAGCCACGCACCTTCGCCTTGGCCTCGCAAAGTTTCATCATGCGGGGGGTTTCGACAATTCCAGGGCACACGGCATTGACGTTGATGTTGTATTGCCCGACCTCCAGCGCAACGGTCCGTGTGATTCCCCGAACCGCCCATTTTGAGGCACTGTAGGCGGTACGCATTGGATAGCCCCTCAGACCTGACGTTCCGCCAATATTGACGATCTTTCCACTTCTTTGCGCAATCATCGTCGGCACCACATGCTTGATCGGCAGAAAGGTGCCACGTTCGTTGGCGATGATGACATAGTCAAAATCATCGACCTTGATGTCCTGAACGGGCGTCTCAATCGGCCCGGTAACGCCTGCGACGTTGGCAAGAATGTCGATACGTCCGTCGAATGCCTGTAGTGCAAACTTGACCATTGCTGCCACTTGCTCTTCATCGATGACGTCACACGCGATGACGTGTACCTTGCGTCCCAGCGCCCTGATCTCGGAGGCCACTTCCTCCAGTGCAGCAACATCGCGTGCGGTCATGACGAGATCGGCACCTTCGAGCGCCAGCGTTCTTGAAATTGCTGCTCCCATACCCTTTGCGGCACCCGTGACGATAGCCTTTTTGTTCTCAAGTTTCATCGATATCTCCTTGTTGTAAAGTTGAAATTTCTCACCTACTGAATTTTTTCGGGTAGCCCGTAGCCCCCGCCACCGCAGCTATCCACGATGACTAGTCCCCCACAGTCGAGTCGGATATTGGCTTTGCCTGGAAGGTCAAATGTGTGGCCTGAGTTTTCGATCACCGTGACCTTGAAAGGCGCCCCCGGTCGGCCCGATTGGAGCCCGTACGGGGGAATCACGCGTCGCTCGAACATGGAAGTAACCGACATATCGTCACACAGCACGCGATACTCCCGGTGCAATCCCTCGCCACCACGGTGCATGCCCGCTCCGCTGGAGTCTGTGCGCAGGCGCTGGCACTCCACGCGAATCGGGTACTCGGCTTCGATGACCTCCGCCGGTGTATTCATGACGTTGGACATGTGAACCCGAATGACCGATGCGCCGTCGCGGTCGTGACGTGCGCCCTCACCCCCGCCGTGTGTTTCGTACAAGGTCGTCCAAACACCGTCGGCCCGGCGCCCGCCGAAGAGCATGAGCCCGGAAGTTGTCGGCCCGCCGGCGTTCAGTCTCTCGGGAACAATCGACTCGAACGCCTTGAAGACCGCGTCGGCAACGCGCTGTGACGTTTCATGGTTTCCGCCGACCACAGGACGCTCGAACCCGGGCTCAAGCAGGGACCCGGGACGGGTGATGATCTTGAGCGGACGATAGCAACCGCCGCTGGGTTGAATATCGGGACCAAAGAGCGCCTTGACCACGTAAAAAACCGATGCGGCGGCAATGAACGGGGTCGTGTTCAGCGGCCCGCGGACAGCGTCGGCAGTCTCTGAAAAATCGAAAGTGGCGCAGTCACCGCTGATCGTCACTCGCACTCTGACTGCCACCGGGCCACCACCCGCTGCGTCGTCGTCGAGCCAGTCCTCTCCGGTGTAGGTTCCGTCAGGAATCGCGAGCAGCGCGGCGCGCATCTGTGCCTCTGCCCTGTTGTGAATGGCGGCAATCGCATCGACAACCGTCTGAGTGTCGTGCTCGGAAAACAGTTGCCGAATTCTTTCATCGGCGGCCCGGGTAGCAGCCATTTGGGCCAAAATGTCGCCCTCTCGCTCAGCGGCGCCACGGACGTTGGCCAGGACAAGATCGAGCTTCTCGCGGTCGGGACCGCCCGCGGAAAAGAGGCGCAGTGGCGGAATTCTCAAACCCTCTTGCCACGCATCAACCGCATTGGCCACGTAGCTGCCGGGCACCGCCCCTCCGATATCTGCCCAATGCGCCAGGCTGACGGCGAAAGCACGGATCGTTCCATCGATGAACACCGGTCGAATGGCCTTGACGTCGGGTAAATGATTTCCCCCGACTTCGGGAAGATTCAGAAACCAGACATCTCCCGCGACCAACCGTTCTTTTGGTACCCGCTTTAGAAATTCGGCCACTGTGAAACTCATCACACCCATGTGCATGGGGATGTCCCGCCCTTGTGCAATCAGTTGCCCATCGGCATCGGTAAGTGCTGAGGACAGATCGCCCGCTTCGCGCAATAGCGGAGAGCGGGCCGAGCGCATAACCACCAGCGACATTTCCTCGGCAGTTGCGGTCAATGCGTTTCGAATCACCTCAAGGGTTACGGGATCGACTGCGACACTCATGACCTTGCTCCAGTTTCGATGTGCAGATGGCCTTGTTCATCTGTTACTAAGGTTGCCCCAGCCGGCACCACGACGGTTGACCATTCGTCCTCGACCACGACCGGCCCTTGCAGAACCTGCCCGACACCCAGTTCCGAACGTGAATAGCGCGGTGTCTCGTGCACCACACCTAGATCAAATATGCATGGCATCGTCTTGACCGGTGTTGCGCTTGATCTGCCCTGTCGGTCTGAGGGAAAG
>CAYHDD010000157.1:0-6771 GCA_964355195.1 uncultured Rhodoferax sp.
GGCCAGCCGGAAGCTGCCAGGCGGTGCGACGCTGGTGCCGGAGAGAGGGGCCTCGACCATTGCCAACGTCCCAATCCGCTGTGCCCGGTTGAGTATCCAGTCGGGTTTGAGTGTGGCCACCACAAAATAGGCTGCCAATAGCAGTGTGACAAATTGCGAAAACAACAGCCAGAAACGTTTCATGACACGCATGTGAGGGCAGATGCCCCTAGTGAAGAAATTCGGCAGAGCCGGTCTGATTGGCAAATTGTATGGGGCCTGTGCCACCCACCCACGCTCTGAGTCAGTGTGAATTAGTTGACAATGCCGGTCAGCCGACTTTTCGGATTGTTGTCATGATAGATCGCACACAGCTCCTCAATACCTTCGATGCACTGCTGGGCCCTGAGCGCTTTCGCGACTACGGTCCCAACGGTTTGCAGGTTGAGGGTTGTGCCAACGTGCACAAAATCGTCTCTGGCGTCAGCGCCAGCCGGGCCTTGATTGAAGCGGCGGTGGCGGCCGGGGCGCAGGCCGTGTTTGTGCATCACGGTCTGTTCTGGCGTGGCCAGGATGCTTGTGTGAGGGGCTGGATGAAGCAGCGCCTGGCCTTGCTGCTGGCGCACGACATCAATCTGTACGCCTACCATTTGCCACTTGACGCTCACCCTGAGCTGGGCAACAACGCCCAGCTCGGCCTTCAACTGGGGCTGCACGCCAGTGCGCGTTTTGGCGAGCAGGAGTTGGGGTTTCTGGGGGAGGCGGCCCAAGCCGATGGTTTTGAGAGCGCAGACATGCTGGCGCGTCTTGTTGAGCAGCGCATCAAGCATGGCGTCACCCTGGTCGCCGGGGTGCCCAGGCGCATCAAAAAGATCGCTTGGTGCAGTGGTGGTGGGCAAAGCTACTTTGAAGCGGCCATCGCTGCCGGTGCCGACGCCTTCATCACCGGTGAAATCTCGGAACCCCAGGTGCACTATGCGCGCGAGTCGGGCGTCGCCTACCTGGCCTGTGGTCATCACGCCAGCGAGCGCTTTGGCGCCCCCGCCGTCGCCGGCCAGGTTGCCGCGCAATTTGGCCTGCTGCATCAGTTCATTGACATTGACAGTCCGGCCTGAACATGGACAAACCTGTTGCCATCACCATGGGTGACCCGGCCGGTGTCGGCCCAGAGATCATCGCCAAGGCGTATCAGGAGGCGCCCGAACTGCTGCGCGGCTGCTTTGTGGTCGGCGACGTGACTCAGCTGCGACGCGCAAACCAAATCGTGTGCGGCAATCAACCTCCGTTGGCGTTTGCTTTGATCGAAGCGCCGGGCCAGGCTTGCAAGGTGCCGCCGCGCTGTCTGCCGCTGTTGCAGGTGGGCGGGCCGATGGAGCCGGTCCAATTTGGGCATCTGAGCGCGGCTGGTGGCGCGGCAGCTGGGGCCTGCGTTGTGTGGGCGGCGCAGGCCGCCTTGCGCGGTGAGATTGCCGCGCTGGTGACGGCGCCGCTCAACAAGGCGGCGCTGGCGCTGGCGGGCCAGCCCTATTCCAAATTTCCGGGGCACACCGAACTGCTTCAGGCGCAGGCGGCCGCGCACGCCGGCGCGGCGCTGGCGGAGATGCCGGTGCGCATGATGCTGGCGAACGACGAGCTGCGCGTGGTGCTGGTCAGTATTCATGTCTCCTTGCGTGAGGCCATCGAGGCGGTGACCTGCGCCAATGTCTTGCAGACCCTGCTGATTGCGCATCAATCGCTCAGTGCGGTCTTGCGGCGAGCGCCGCGCATCGCGGTGGCCGGGCTCAACCCGCATGCGGGCGAAGGGGGTCTGTTCGGACGCGAAGAGCTTGACATCATTGCCCCGGCCATCGTGCAAGCGCGTGAGAGAGGCTTGGATGTGAGTGGTCCCTTCGCCCCGGACACCGTGTTTATGCGTGCGCGGGCCAGACCTGGCCAGGAAAATGAGTTTGACGTGGTGGTGGCCATGTACCACGATCAGGGTCTGATTCCGGTCAAGTACCTCGGGTTGGAACTGGGGGTCAATGTCACGCTTGGCTTGCCGCTGGTGCGAACCAGTCCGGACCATGGAACGGCTTTTGATATTGCCGGTAGCGGCAGAGCAGATCCAAGCAGCCTGCTCGCCGCCATCCGCATGGCACGCGAATTGTCGACCTGAACCAGCGGGCGTCGCGGTTCATTCAGTACCAAGCTCCTCCACTGCCCTGCACTGGGCGCGGATCGGTCCGCTTGACAGCGTCAGCTACAATCGTATGTTCGTCTTTTGCGACATTTCATTGAGGATTCCCATGAGTGAGAGCCTTGTCGACGGTGGCCACGACGCCAGCAAGCGAACTTGGTTGATCGCCACCAGTTGCGTCGGCGCAGCTGGCGGTATGGCTGCCGCTGTCCCCTTCGTCGCCAGCATGATGCCTTCTGAGAGGGCGCGGGCCGCCGGGGCTCCGGTGGAAGCGGATATCTCGGCGCTCAAGCCGGGCGAGAAGATGACGGTCGAGTGGCGCGGCAAGCCGGTCTGGATTCTGCGGCGCACGCCCGAGCAGTTGGCCGCGTTGCCGAAGAATGACCCGAATTTGGCCGATCCGAAATCCGAGCGCAAGCCCATGGAGCAGGCGCCTGACTATGCGCGCAACCCGCATCGTTCCATCAAACCTGAATACTTCGTGGTGGTGGGTATTTGCACACACCTGGGGTGCTCGCCCTCTGACAAGTTCCAGACCGGTGCCCAGCCGTCGTTGCCAGATGACTGGCAGGGCGGCTTTTTCTGCCCTTGCCATGGCTCCAACTTCGATCTGGCGGGCCGAGTTTTCAAAAACAAGCCGGCGCCGGACAATATGGAAGTGCCGGCACACATGTACCTCTCCGACACCAAGTTGCTCATTGGTGTGGATAGATCGGCATAAGGGAGAACTACATGGCTGAATTTCACGAAATTTCCCCGAATGCGCCAGCGGCCGAAAAGTTGCTGAACTGGATCGACAACCGGTTTCCTCTGTCCAAGCTCTTCAAAGAGCACATGAGCGAGTACTACGCACCCAAGAACTTCAATTTTTGGTATGTGTTTGGCGTGCTCTCGCTTCTGGTGCTGGTGATCCAGCTGGTCACGGGCATTTTTCTGGTCATGCATTACAAGCCGGATGCGGCGCTGGCCTTCGGTTCGGTCGAGTACATCATGCGCGATGTGCCCTGGGGCTGGCTGATCCGCTACATGCACTCGACCGGCGCCTCGGCCTTCTTTCTGGTGGTCTATTTGCACATGTACCGTGGCCTGATCTATGGCAGCTACCGCAAGCCGCGCGAATTGACCTGGTTGTTTGGTTGCGCCATATTCCTGGCGCTGATGGCTGAAGCGTTCATGGGCTACCTGCTGCCATGGGGTCAGATGAGCTACTGGGGCGCGCAAGTGATCGTCAACCTGTTCTCGGCGATTCCGTTCATCGGTCCTGAGCTCTCGCTCTGGATTCGTGGAGACTATGTGGTCGGCGATGCGACCCTCAACCGCTTCTTCAGCTTTCACGTGATCGCCGTACCGCTGGCCCTGTTGGGTCTGGTGGTGGCGCACATCATTGCGCTGCACGAAGTGGGTTCCAACAATCCGGATGGTATTGAGATCAAGGCGAACAAGGATGCTCAGGGCATCCCGCGTGACGGTATTCCGTTTCACCCCTATTACTCGGTGCATGACATTTTCGCTGTGGGTGTGTTCCTGATGGCGTTTTCGGCCATTGTCTTCTTTGCGCCGGAGATGGGGGGCTACTTTCTCGAGTACAACAACTTCATCCCGGCGGACCCGTTCCAGACCCCGCTTCACATTGCACCGGTCTGGTATTTCACGCCTTTCTACACCTTGTTGCGGGCCATCACCAGCGAGTTCATGATTGTGCTGATGGCCTGCGTGACTCTTGGTGCGGCATTGGCGGTCATGAAGATCAAAATGCCTGCCCTGTTCAAAGGAGTGATCGTCGTGATGGCGGCGGCCGTGCTCGCGGCGATGATGGCGATCGATGCCAAATTCTGGGGCGTCGTTGCCATGGGCGGCGGTGTGGTGGTTCTGTTCTTCCTGCCATGGCTGGACCATTGCGAGGTCAAGTCGATTCGCTACCGGCCGTCCTGGCACAAGACACTGTATGCAGTCTTTGTGGTTGATTTTGTGTTGCTCGGCTGGTTGGGCACGCAGCCAGTGTCCCCGCTCTTCAGCCGCATGGCGCAGATGGGGACTTTGCTCTATTTTGCGTTCTTTATCCTGATGCCCTGGTGGAGCCGTATTGGCAAGTGCAGGCCGGTACCGGACCGTGTCACCTACACAGCGCACTGAGCGGGAGACAAAGTCATGAAGAACATGGGTTTCACTCAAAGAATCATCCTCAGTCTGCTACTGACATTCGGCGCGACACTGGCTGCGCATGCCAACAGTGGCGGCGCGGCCTGGGACAAAGCGCCTGATCGTGTCAATGATAAGGCGGCCTTGCAAAACGGCGCGAAGCTATTTGTCAACTACTGTCTCAACTGCCATTCGGCTGCGTTCATGCGTTACAACCGCTTGCAGGACATCGGGCTGACGCAGGAGCAAATCAAGTCGAATCTGCTGGTGACCAACGCCAAGATTGGCGACACCATGAAGGCGGCGATTGATCCGCAGCAGGCGAAAGCCTGGTTTGGCGTCAACCCACCCGACTTGACAGTGATTGCACGTTCGCGCGCTGGCGCCGGCGGCACAGGGGCGGATTATCTGTATACCTATATGCGTGGTTTCTACAAGGACGATAGCAAGCCGACAGGCTGGAACAACCTGGTGTTTCCCAATGTTGCCATGCCCCACGTCATGTGGGAGTTGCAGGGCGAACGGCGGGCGATTTTTGAAAATGTCACTGAACACGGTCAAGTGACCCATGTATTCAAGGGCTGGGAGCAACTCAAGCCCGGGACCATGAGCACCGCGCAGTACGACCAGGCTGCCGGTGACCTGGTGGCCTATTTGCAGTGGATGGGTGAGCCAGTTCAAAATACACGGGTCCAAATCGGACTCTGGGTGTTGTTGTTTCTGGCGTTCTTCACCTTTTGCGCCTGGCGACTCAATATCGCCTACTGGAAAGACGTCAAGTAATCAGCGTACGTGGTTCGAGTCGCGTTTTGGCGCGAACAACTTGAACCTTTTTGAGTGGGTCGGCCAAAAGCCTCCCACTCTTTGGTTTTTTTAGGAGTTTCACCATGATGGTGTTGTATTCAGGTACTACCTGCCCGTTCTCGCACCGCTGCCGCTTTGTTTTGTTTGAAAAGGGCATGGATTTCGAAATTCGTGATGTCGACTTGTATAACAAGCCCGAAGACATCAGCGTCATGAATCCGTACGGCCAGGTGCCGATCCTGGTCGAGCGTGATCTGATCCTGTACGAATCGAACATCATCAACGAGTACATTGACGAGCGCTTCCCGCATCCGCAGTTGATGCCGGGCGATCCGGTTGACCGCGCCCGTGTGCGCCTGTTCCTGCTCAATTTCGAGAAGGAACTGTTTGTTCATGTGTCCACTTTGGAGTCACGCGCCACCAAGACCAACGAGAAATTGCTTGACAAGGCACGGGCCCACGTACGTGACCGTTTAACTCAGCTGGCCCCGGTCTTTCTGAAGAACAAGTACATGCTCGGTGATGGTTTTTCGATGCTTGATGTGGCCATCGCTCCCTTGCTGTGGCGACTCGATTACTACGGCATCGACTTGAGCAAGAACGCGGCGCCCTTGCTCAAATATGCCGAGCGGATCTTTTCCCGCCCGGCCTATATTGAAGCGCTGACGCCGTCCGAAAAGGTCATGCGCAAATAAGCGCTTGACAGCCAGCCGATGATTGCAGCCCCGCAAGCCACTTCGACGCGTCCTTACCTTGTTCGTGCGCTGTACGAATGGTGCACTGACAACGGCTATACGCCTTACGTTGCGGTGGCCGTGAACGAACAGGTGCAGGTGCCGCGTGAATACGTGAAAGACGGTGAGATTGTTCTCAACATCAGTTTCGACGCCACGACTTCACTCAAATTGGGCAACGAGTTCATCGAGTTCAAGGCACGCTTTGGCGGCGTGGCGCGTGACATCACGGTGCCGATGGGGCAGGTGCTGGCCATCTACGCACGCGAAAACGGAATGGGCATGGCGTTTCCGATTGAAAGCGCTGAGGCGGCCCGGCTCACAGCTTTGCCACAAGTGCAAACTACCGAGCCCAGGGCGGGTGGTTTGACACGCGTGGAGTCTGAGCCTCGACCCGATGGCTCGGGTGACGGCAACGACCCCCACCGACCACCGCCACCCGGTTCGCGGCCTGCCTTGAAACGGGTCAAATAGCGTTCACAGGACTCAGGAGCACTGGCAGAGTCCGCTAAAATATCAGCGTGCCGATTTAGCTCAGTTGGTAGAGCAACCGCCTTGTAAGCGGTAGGTCATCAGTTCGAATCCGATAATCGGCACCATTAGATAGTACAGAGGCCTCCAGGTAGCGATACTCGGAGGCCTTTTTCATTGGTAAATCAGTCACTTACGTTGCAACAGCGTACAACGCCATACATTGACAGCCAAGGCAAATTGGGGGTACAAACGGGGGGATAAGTTGAGATGGGGGAGAAAACAGGGAGTACAAACCCTCTTTCCCCAGCGACAACAGACGAATTTCCCAAGCAACTATCCGGAGATTTCGCCATGCTGACCGATGCCAAATGTCGAAGCGCAATGTGTCCACTGGACAAGAAGCAGGCCCGGTTTACAGATTCCGGTGGGATGTACCTCCAAGTTAGCCCGGCGGGGTCAAAGCGG
>CAYHDD010000158.1:0-1972 GCA_964355195.1 uncultured Rhodoferax sp.
GTATTTAAACAGCTTCTTATCAATTAATTGCGGCCTCCTAAGCGCTAGATATGGGTTCGATTCCCGTCGGGGGCGCCACAACTGGACCGCTTGGTCGCCTATGGCGTCAATTCAAACTGATCACGCAGTCGAATATCGGTCGCCGAAGCGCCGATCATCACATCAAAATCACCCGGCTCGGCGACCCACCGCAAGCGCTGGTTGTAGAACGACAGTTTTTCCCTGTCGACCACAAAGCGTAGCGTTTTGCTTTCACCGGGCTGGAGAATAAGCTTGCGGAAGTCCTTCAGTTCCCGCACCGGGCGCACCACCGACGCGACCTGGTCGCGCATGTACAACTGCACAATTTCCTCACCCGCACGCAGTCCGGCGTTCTTGAGGGTCATCGAAATAGTGATCTGCTCCGAACCCCGCAGGCGGCGCCGGTCCAGCACCAGATTTGAATAGTCGAAGCGCGTATAGCTCAAGCCGAAGCCGAAGGGAAAGCGCGGCGCACCGTCCAGGTCGATGTAACCACTGACGTAGCCGCTCGCAGCGCCGCCAAGTGACGGGCGACCGGTATTGAAGCTGTTGTAGTAGATCGGGATCTGGCCCTCGCTGCGCGGGAAGGTCATGGGCAATTTGGCCGACGGGTTGACGTCACCGAGCAGCACATCGGCAATCGCATTACCGGCCTCGGAACCGAGCCACCAGGTGTAGAGAATGGCAGGTACCTGATCGGCGATCCAGTTGAACACCAGTGGCCGCCCCGCATTGATCAGGACCACCAACGGCTTTCCGGTGGCGTGCAAGGCCCGCACCAGGTCCTCTTGCACACCCGGCAGGCGCAGGCTGGCGCGGCTCTTGGCCTCGCCGCTCATGTTCGCGCCTTCGCCCACGCTAACGATGACCAGATCGGCCTGCTCGGCCACCGCCAACGCTTCAGCAAAACCATCGCGCTGGTCGTCGTTGATGCCACAACCGCGGGCATACAACAGTTGCGTCTGCGGACCCAGCCGATTCTTCAGGCCATCCCACTGCGAGACGATGAATTTTGAATAGTCAACATTCGGCAGATTGACCGCCCAGGCGCCGTGATTGTCCTTGTGCGCCTTGACCATCGGACCGATGAAGGCAATGCTTTTCAACGCTTTCGACAAGGGAAGCAGATCGCCCTGGTTCTTCAGCAGTACGATACTCTTGGCCGCCATATCGCGCGCCGCCTGCCGATGCCCTGGCAACCCCAGCGTGCCCTGCTCCCGAGCCGCATCACTGAACCGGTACGGGTCGTCGAACAGACCCAGCTCGAACTTCTTGCGCAGCACTCGGCGCACGGCGTCGTCGAGCAGCGCCACTTCAAGCTGGCCGTCCGCGATCAGCGGCGCCAGGTGCGCCCGGTAAGCATTGCTCTGCATCTCGATGTCACTGCCCGCCGTGAGCGCCATCAGTGCAGCTTGGCGTAGGTCTTTGGCGTAGCCATGCACCACCATTTCGCCAATCGAGTCCCAGTCCGAAACGACGAAGCCATCGAAACCCCACTTTCCCTTCAGGATGTCGCGCAACAGCGTGTTGTTACCAGTGGAGGGAACCCCGTTGAGGTCGTTGAAGGCATTCATGAAGCTGGCCGCTCCAGCGTCCAACGCTGCCTTGAAAGGCGGCAGGTAGGTTTCCCACAGCATGCGCTCACTCATGTCCACCGAGTTATAGTCGCGACCGCCCACCGCCGCACCGTAGCCCGCAAAATGCTTGGCGGTGGCCATGACAGCATCTGTGTCACCCAGCTTCTTGCCCTGAAACCCCTTGACGCGCGCCGTGGCAATCAGCGAACCGAGGTAAGTGTCTTCGCCCGCACCCTCCATGACGCGGCCCCAGCGCGGGTCACGCGCCACATCGACCATCGGTGCAAAAGTCCAGTGAATGCCGCTGCGGCCTCGGTGGCAGCGATACGCGCCGAGCGCTCAATGGCCGCCAGATCCCAGCTCGCCGCCTCGGC
>CAYHDD010000158.1:2072-6744 GCA_964355195.1 uncultured Rhodoferax sp.
CAGCGATACGCGCCGAGCGCTCAATGGCCGCCAGATCCCAGCTCGCCGCCTCGGCATTGCCCTTGAACGATACCGGCCCCGTGAGCTGCCATTGACCCGAGTACTGGGTCAGCTGGCCAACTTTCTCTTCCAGCGTCATTTGGCGGAGCAGGGCTTCAACTCTTTCAGGTACCGGGTTGGGGGCTGCAGCAAAAACCATGCTGGTGGCGCCAATCAACCCCGCCAGCACGGCGCGTGCAATGCAATAACGTTGTTGCATCAAGATCAGCTTGCTTACAGCTTTGAGAGTTTCAGGCTTGGAAGGCGACTTGCCCGTCAACGATGGTGTAGCGCACCCGCCCCGGCAACTCGTAGCCGGAAAACGGCGTGTGCTTGCCCTGACTGCGCAGCGCCGCGGCTTCCACCGTCCACATCGCCTGCGGGTCAAACACGCACACATCAGCGGCACCGCCCACAACAAGCCGCCCGATCCGGTCTTGCCGACTACCGAGTGCGGCGCCGAGCACCGCCGCCGGGCCTTGCGTTACCACCGCCAGCGCGCGCGCCAAGCCAAGACCGCTGTCCTGACTCCACTTGAGCGCCAGGCTGAGCAGCAGTTCCAGCCCGGTGGCACCGGCTTCGCTTTCGGCAAACGGCAAGTCCTTGGCGTCTTCGTCCACCGGCGTGTGATCCGACACCAGTGCGTCGATGGTGCCGCCAGCCAGCGCGGCGCACAGCGCGTCACGGTCGCGTTGCTGACGCAGCGGTGGGTTCAGCCGGGCCCGGCTGTCGAAGTAGCCGATATCGACATCCGTCAGATGCAAGGAGTTGATGCTGACATCGGCAGTCACATTCAAGCCATCCAGCTTGGCCTGACGCAGCAAGGCCACACCGGCGGCGCTGCTGAGCCGACACAAGTGAACGCGCGCTCCGCTGGTCGCCTTCATCAGTTCAAAAATGGTGTGCATGGCAATCGTCTCGGCCGCCACCGGCACGCCGGCGAGGCCCATGCGTGTGGCCAGCGCGCCACTGGCAGCGACACCGCGCCCGAGATGAAAGTCCTGCGGGCGCAGCCACACCGAAAAACCAAAGGTGCTGGCGTACTGAAAGGCTCTTTGCAGCACCTGGGTGTTGGCCAGCGCCTGTTCGGCCTGACTGAAGGCGACACAACCGGCCTCCGTCAACTGCAACATTTCGGTCAGGTTCTCACCGGCCAGGTTGCGTGTCAACGCGCCGAGCGGGTAGACCCGCGCCTGGTGAAGCTTTTGCGCCCGGTAGCGCAACATTTCAACCAGACCCGGCTCATCCAGCACGGGTTCGGTATCGGGCGGGCAGACCAGGCTGGTGACTCCGCCAGCCACCGCCGCAGCCAGTTCCGACTCCAGCATGCGCTCGTGCTCATGCCCCGGCTCGCGCAAGTGCGCCGCCAGGTCCACCAGGCCCGGCGCCACCACGCAAGCGGTCGCGTCGATGGTTTGGGTCGGGACAAAATCGGGCGGTACCTTCCCGATTGCCAGCAGCACGCCATCGGCCAGCGCCAGATCGGCGATGGCATCGAAGCGACTGGCCGGATCAATCACTCGGCCACCCTTGATCAGGAGCTTGGTTGTTGTCTTCATTTCAGGCCTCATTCCCGGCGACGATGCTCATCACGGCCATACGCACCGCAATGCCAAAAGTGACTTGCGGCAGAATCACGCTCTGACCGCCATCGACCACCGTCGAGTCAATCTCGACACCGCGGTTGATGGGCCCTGGATGCATCACGATGGCGTCCGGCTTGGCCAGTTGCAACTTCTCCGGCGTCAAACCAAAGCTCTTGAAAAACTCCTGCGTCGAGGGCAGCAAAGCGCCGCTCATGCGCTCGTTCTGCAAGCGCAGCATGATCACGACGTCACAGCCGCGAATACCCTCTTCCAGCGAGTGACAGACGCGCACACCCATCTGCGCCATGTCGGCCGGCACCAGTGTCTTGGGCCCGACCACGCGCACCTCGGCGCAGCCAAGCGTGGTAAGTGCGTGAATGTCGGAACGCGCCACGCGCGAATGCAGCACGTCGCCGACGATAGCCACCGTCAGGTTGGAAAAATCCTTCTTGTAGTGTCGAATGGTGTACATGTCGAGCAAACCCTGTGTCGGATGCGCGTGGCGCCCGTCACCGGCATTGATCACATGCACATGCGGCGCCACATGTTGGGCGATCAGGTAGGGTGCACCCGACTCGCTGTGGCGCACGACAAACAGGTCTGCCGCCATGGCGCTCAGGTTGGCCACCGTGTCGAGCAGAGTTTCGCCCTTGGCCGCCGACGAGCGCGCAATGTCCAGGTTGATGACGTCGGCGCTGAGACGGGTGGCCGCAATCTCGAAAGTCGTGCGGGTGCGCGTTGAATTTTCGAAGAACAGGTTGAACACGCTCTTGCCGCGCAAGAGCGGGACTTTCTTGACTTCACGATCATTGACGCTGACAAAATTGGCCGCGGTGTCGAGCACCTGCGTCAACACACTCTTGGGCAAGCCCTCGGTAGACAAGAGGTGAATCAGCTCGCCATGCTTGTTGAGCTGTAGATTGCGCTTGTACAACATGGCTTAACGCTCCTCAACGTTGAAACTGAAGCGGTCCGTCTCGCTGCGCACCAGGGCTAACGACTGGTTGGCTGGCAAAGCCACGCGGGCGGCGCAAAAGTCAGCCTGAACGGGAAGCTCGCGGCCGCCGCGGTCGACCAGCACCGCCAGCATCACCTGGGCCGGTCGACCGAAATCAAACAACTCGTTGATCACCGCCCGAATCGTGCGCCCGGTATAGAGCACGTCGTCGAGCAGCAGGATGTGCGCGTCGTTCACGTCAAAGCTGATTTGCGTTTGCGCTGCGCTGGTCATGCCGCGGCGCGAAAAATCATCGCGGTGCAGCGAAGACGAAATCACACCAGAGCACTCCAGCAGATTCAAATCACGCTGGAGCCGCTTGGCTAGCCAGACACCGCCCGAAGCGATGCCCACCAGGCGCATGCCGGGCCGAACCAGGCCGCGCACCCCCCTCAACAACTCGAGGTACAGGGCCTCGGCGTCGAGCACCAATGTACTCATGGAATACTCCTCAAAAACTGCTCCAGAATGATGCAGGCCGCAGCCGCATCAGCGTCCTTGGCGCCGGCTTGCAAAGCTTCGGTGGTGCTGTAACGCTCGTCCACCTCAAACACCGGCAAGTTGAAACGTCCCTGCAACTGACGGCCAAAACGTCTTGCCCGCAGCGTGTTTTCGTGCTCCGCGCCGTCGGGGTGAAAGGGCACACCAATCACCAGCGCGTCGGGTTGCCACTCCTGAATGCGCTGCGCAATCAGCGTAAAGCGGGCGTCGCCCTGCGCGGCAATCGTGCCCTGCGGCTGCGCCGTGCGCGTGAGGCGATTTCCCACCGCGAAACCGGTGCGCTTCAAACCAAAATCGAGCGCCAAAAAAGTTTGTAGCTTCGGCGTCAGCGCAGCGGGCATGAGGCTCACGCATGCCCCGCATCGGGTGCCAGCATCCAGGCCTCAAAACCCAGCAAGCCGAGCGCCTTGTCGTAGCGCTGCGCCACCGGCGTATCAAAGATGATGCTGTTGCTGGCCGGAACGGTTAACCAGCTGTTGTCGGACAGTTCGGACTCCAGTTGCCCCTGCGCCCAGGCTGAATAGCCGAGCGTCACCAATACCTTGCGTGGCCCGGCGCCACTCGACAATGCCTCCAGCACATCTTTGGACGTGGTCATCTCCAAGCCACCGGGTATGGCCAGCGTGGAAGCGTAGACCGATTCACTCTGTGGCTTCGTGTCCAGAAAGATATGCTCGTGCAGAACAAAGCCACGCTCGGTCTGCACCGGTCCGCCCTGAAACACGGGCGCATGCGACAGATCTTGCCGATGCAGCGGCAGATCGACCTTTTCAAAGAGCCGCTTCATGTCGATGTCGCTGGGCTTGTTGATCACCAAACCGAGCGCGCCGTGCGCATTGTGCTCGCAAACATAGACCACACTGCGCGAGAAAACCTCATCCTGCAAGCCGGGCATCGCAATCAGAAAATGATTGGTCAGGTTGGTCGAGGATGAATCACCGGGCATGTGCAGATTTTAAGGGCGAACCGGCGCCCACGGATCAGCACATGGCTTGGTGCCGGGGGGCGTCGCGCGGACTCCGATAGAATCAGACACCGGGCCCAAGCAGTTGGAGTCCGGCTTTTTTTGCCGGATCCAATCCAAGCGCTCTTGTTGAACTCGATGAGCAAGCGAGACTTGAGCTGGTTCACGCTGCAGCGGCGATGAGTCAGGTGCTGGAGTCTCTGAATAGGAGCATGGACCATGGAAATCTTTGACTACGACAACATTCTTCTGCTGCCGCGCAAGTGCCGCGTTGAAAGCCGTTCCGAGTGTGACGCCAGCGTCGAACTGGGTGGGCGGCGCTTTCGCATTCCGGTGGTGCCGGCCAACATGAAGACCGTGGTCAACGAAACCATCTGCATCTGGCTGGCGCAGAACGGCTACTTCTACGTGATGCACCGCTTTGATTTGGACAGCGTGAAGTTCGTCGGCAGAATGAAGGCGATGGGCCTGTACGCCTCCATCTCACTCGGCGTCAAAAAGCAGGACCACGAAACCGTCAACCAACTGCTGGCTTTGGGCTTGGTGCCGGAGTACGTCACCATCGACATCGCGCATGGTCACTCC
>CAYHDD010000159.1:0-6721 GCA_964355195.1 uncultured Rhodoferax sp.
AAGATTCTGGCCCGCGTGGTGGACACCTACCGCCGGGTGCGCAACACCCTGAAGTTCTTGCTGGCCAATGTGAGCGACTTTGACCCGGCCAAGGACAGCGTCCCCACCGAGCAGTTGCTGGAGATCGACCGTTATGCGCTGGCCCGCGCGGCGCAGTTGCAGGCCGACATCCTGGCGCACTACGAGGTCTATGAGTTCCACCCCGTGGTGTCCAAACTGCAAATCTATTGCAGCGAAGACCTGGGCTCGTTTTATCTCGACGTGCTGAAGGACCGGCTCTACACCACCGGCGCCAAATCGCTGGCGCGGCGCAGCGCCCAGACCGCGCTCTGGCAGATCACGCAAGCCATGCTGCGATGGATGGCGCCGTTCCTCAGTTTCACCGCTGAAGAAGCCTGGGCTGTACTAGGCGCTGCCGGCAAGACGCCGAGCGACAACCGTGAGTCGATCTTCATGGACCGCTATACCCGGTTCGATGCGGCTGACCACGGCTTGCTGGCCAAGTGGAACCGCATCCGTGAAATTCGCGACACCGTCAACAAGGACATCGAGGCGCTGCGTGCCGACGGCAAGGTCGGCTCTTCCTTGCAGGCCAAGGTGGTGCTGACTGCGGGCCCCGAGGACCATGCGTTGTTGCACAGTCTGGGGGCTGATCTGAAGTTCGTCTTCATCACCTCGGCACTCGACCTGGTAGCGGGCGAGAGCTTGAGCATCCGCAGCCACAGTTCGCAAGACAGCAAATGCGAGCGTTGCTGGCACTATTGCGCCGATACCGGCAAGGATGCGGCGCATCCGGGTCTGTGCAGCCGCTGCATCAGCAATCTGGTTGGCGCGGGCGAGACGAGGAGCTTTGCCTGATGGCGCGCAAGTCCGGCTCCAGCACGTCCGGCATGCTGCAATGGATGGGCCTGGCCCTGGTCATTCTGATGGCCGACCAGTTCACCAAGGTGTTGATCCAGGGCTACTACAAGCTCGGGGCCGGCATCACGGTGACGAGCTTCTTCGATCTGACACGTGTTCACAACAGCGGTGCCGCCTTTTCATTTCTGTCTGACGCCTCGGGTTGGCAACGCTGGTTCTTCACCGCCATTGGTCTGCTGGCGGCTGTTGCCATCACCTGGATGCTGCGCTCCCACGCCGGACAAAAACTCTTCTGCTTTGCACTGGCCTGCATTTTGGGCGGAGCCCTCGGCAATGTGCTGGACCGTCTGATCTACGGTCACGTGATTGACTTTCTGGTCTTTCACTGGCGTCATTGGTACTTTCCCGCTTTCAATGTGGCCGACAGTGCGATTACCATTGGCGCTGCCAGTCTGATCCTGGACGAACTGCTACGGGTGCGCCGGGCGCGTTAAGCGCCGCACACGCGCTCAGACTGGCTTGCACTCTTTGTTTGAAACTCGTTGAACCATCTGCTTAACCTGCTGTCTGCGATTGCCCTCTTGGTCTGGGGCACGCAACTCGTGCGCACTGGCATCATCCGGGTCTTTGGCGCGAGCTTGCGCAGGATTCTGGCCAAGAGCGTGCACAACCGTTTTACGGCCATGGTCTCGGGCATCGGCGTGACCGGCCTGGTGCAGTCGAGCACGGCGACCGCGCTGATCGTCTCCTCCTTCGTCGGCCAGGGCCTGATGTCCCTGCCATCGGCGCTGGCGGTCATGCTCGGTGCCGACATCGGAACCAGTCTGATGACGCTGGTCTTTTCACGCGATCTGTCGTGGCTGTCGCCGTTGTTCATCTTTGTCGGCGTCATTTTGTACATCGCACGCCAGTCCACCACGGTCGGTCGCGTCGGGCGCATTCTGATTGGTCTGGGCCTGATGCTGCTGGCTTTGCAAATGGTCGCGCACTCCACTGGCGTGCTGACCGCAGCACCCGCCATCAAGGCCCTGCTCGGCTCGCTCAGCAGCGACCGGATGCTGGAAATCACGGTTGGCTGCGTGCTCTCGATCCTGAGCTATTCCAGCCTGGCCATGGTGCTGCTGACGGCCACGCTGGCCAGCACCGGTGTCGTGCCGATTGACGTCGCCCTGGGCCTGGTGCTGGGCGCCAATCTGGGCAGTGGCGTGCTGGCCGTGCTGACCACGCTCAATACCAATATCGAGACACGCCAGGTGCCGCTCGGCAACCTGCTGTTCAAGGTCTTCGGTCTGATCCTGACCGCCCCCTTCCTCGGCCTATGGCTACAGACCTTGCGCCCACTGGTGCATGAAACAGCCACCCTGGTGGTACTGTTTCACCTGAGTTTCAACCTGGTCGTTGGTGTGATTTTCATCGGTTTCACACAGATCATTGCGGGCTGGGTCGAGCAATGGTTACCCAAGCAGGACAAGAGCACCGTGGCCGGGCGACAGCGCCACCTTGATCCGTCGGCACTCGACACACCGTCGCTGGCTATTTCGTGCGCCGTGCGCGAAGCCATGCACCAGGCTGACATCGTCGAGACCATGCTGCTGGGCATCTCCAGCGTGATCAAGAACAACGACCTCACGCTGGCGCAAACCCTGCAAAAAATGGACGATACGGTGGACGAGTTGTACACCGACATCAAGTATTACCTGACCAAGATTTCGCGCGAAGCGCTGAGTGAGAGTGAGGGGCGGCGCTGGACCGACATCATCAGCTTCACCATCAACATGGAGCAGATCGGCGACATCATCGAACGCGTGCTCGAAGACATCGAGAACAAGAAGATCAAGCCAGGCCGCCAGTTCTCCGAGGCCGGCATGGCCGAGATCAATGATTTGCACAGCCGTCTGGTTGACAACCTGCGCCTGGCGATGAGCGTCTTTCTGGACGGCAATGTGCGTGACGCGCGCAAGCTGCTGGAAGAGAAAACCCGATTCCGGGATCTGGAGCGCGAGTACGCTGCCACCCACCTGGAGCGCCTGGCCGTCAACACGGTGCAGAGCATGGAAACCAGTTCGCTTCACATCGACCTGATCAGCGACTTGAAGCGCATCAACTCGCTGATTTGCTCGATCGCCTACCCGATCCTCGACTCCGCCGGCGCGCTGGCACCGAACCGGTTGCTCGATCCGGTACTGAAAACAACGCCGCCGCTCAAAGCTCGCGCAGCAAGGCCAGCAGAATCAAAGCCGCCTCGGTCGTGAACTCGTCGCGCTCAAGTCTGGCCAGCAATGCTGTGCGGTCAAGCGACAAGAACTGCACCACCTCGCCGTCCTGATTGAGCGGTGTCATGCCATCGGGCACGATCGCCACGAACCAGTCCACATCTTCCACCACGTAACCATCATCCGGACCATCAGCGCTGGGTTTGCGCAGCGCCACCTTGCCGCCGTACCTCAGATCTTCAAGGGCCTGCAGGCGCAGACCGGCTTCCTCCCAGGTCTCTCGCTCCAGAGCCGATTCCAGGCTGTCATGGGCTGAGACCATACCGCCCATCAGGGTGTCCCAGCGGCCCGGGTCATGCGCCTT
Source organism: uncultured Rhodoferax sp. (assembly GCA_964355195.1). Lineage (GTDB taxonomy): Bacteria > Pseudomonadota > Gammaproteobacteria > Burkholderiales > Burkholderiaceae_C > Rhodoferax. The sequence continues at coordinate 3,439 of CAYHDD010000159.1, forward strand.
GTTGAAGGCACGCTGCTGCACCCAGTGGCGACCGCCGCGCGTCAGCCCCACCAGATGCACGGCGCGCGTCGAGATTCCCAAAGGGCGCACCAAGCCACGCTCGACCACGCCAAGGTCTCGCCCCTGCGCATCCGAGACCGTCAACAACTCGTCGCGCCACTGCTGGGCAACACGTCCGACACCGGCTTCGCGCAGGGCCAGGGCCAGTTCGGCCAGCGTCTGCGTCGCCTCACCCAGCAGGCGCCAGCGCGGCCCAGCATTGGTGACCTCGCGTTGCAGCCATTGTGCGGCAGGTGAGGCCAGCTGCTGAAGCAGCGGATCGAAGAAATCGTCCTCGACCGAACCAATCAAATGCTCGGCCCAGACCAGGGGCACGCGTGGCCGCGGCGGTGGCTGTGTCGCCCTGGCCAGCAGGGTCGACTGCCACTGCGGATCGGGTTGCGAGAGCGTCACAGGGTCAGAATCGTGCAGCCGGTGGTCTTGCGCGCTTCCAGGTCACGGTGTGCCTGCTGAACCTGCTCCAGCGGGTAGCGCTGGTCGATCCGGATCGCCACCTGGCCGCTGGTCACGGCCGCGAACAAGTCATCGGCCATCAATTGCGTCGTCTCACGCGTGGCGATGTGCGTGAACAGCGTTTGGCGCGTCAGGTAGAGCGAACCCTTGGGCCCCAGAAGCCCCGGGGCAAATGGCGCCACCGGGCCCGAGGCATTGCCAAAACTGGCCATCAGCCCGAATGGGGCCAAGCAGTCGAGCGACTTGTCCCAAGTGTCCTTGCCGACCGAGTCGTACACCGCCTTGACACCCTTGCCGAGCGTGATCTCCTTCACGCGTGCGCAGAAGTCCTCGCTGGAATAGTTGATGACAAAAGCTGCACCGTGCTCTTTGGCCAGAGCGCACTTGGCATCCGAGCCGGCCGTGCCTATCAGCTGCAGGCCCAGCGCGCGCGCCCACTGGCAGGCTATCAGGCCAACCCCACCGGCGGCGGCATGAAAGAGGACAAAGTCGCCGGCTTGCAACCCGCCCTGTGGCAGGGTGCGCTTGAGCAGGTACTGCGCCGTCAGCCCCTTGAGCATCATGGCCGCGCCGGTCTCAAAGGAAATGGCATCAGGCAGCTTGCAGACGCACTTGGCTGGCATCACGCGCACATCGCAGTAGCTGCCCGGCGGCTGGCTGGCGTAGGCCGCGCGGTCACCGACCTGGAGGTGCATCACGCCCTCGCCCACCGCCTCCACCACCCCCGCCGCCTCCATACCAAGCTGAAGCGGCAACGGCATCGGGTAGAGGCCGCTGCGCTGGTAGACATCGATGAAGTTCAGACCCACGGCCTTGTGTCGAATGCGGATCTCACCCACACCCGGCTCGCCCACGGTCACGTTGACCAGTTTCATCTGTTCGGGACCGCCTTGTTGATCGATCCGAATGGCACGCGAGCTAGTGGTCATGCTGACTCCAAAAAATTAGGTGGAGCGACATGTTGCCACGAAATGACTTCGTCCTGCGTCGCCTGGGGGATTTGTCTGACAGAATGATCCGCAACCCTCGTCACCGCGCTGCAATTGCCATGAAACCATATTGCCGGAACCTTTTTTCTTGCATCACGCTTCCTGGAGCGGCACTGCTTCTGTGCGCCTGCACCGCAGCGCAAGCACAAACGCCAGCAACGCAGACGCTGCGCATCGTCGGTGGTCTGGCCGGGCTCAACCAGTACACGCGCAACGAAGAGCCTTTCTGGACCAAGGAATTGTTGCGCCTCAGCGGCGGTAAGTTCAGCGCTGAAATTGTCCCCTTCGATCGCGCCGGTGTACCCGGACCAAACATGCTGCGCCTGATTCAGATGGGTGTGATCCCGTTTGGCACCACCTTGGTGAGCCAATTGCCGACACCGCAAGCACATCTTTATGCACCTGATCTGCCTGGGCTGAACCCGGACATGGCCAGCTTGCGCAAGTCGGTCGCTGCCTTCCGCCCCTATCTGGAACAGCACCTGCGCGAACAGGGCGTGGAGACGCTGGCGATCTACGTCTATCCGGCGCAGATGCTCTTTTGCCGCAAACCGATCACCCGACTCAGTGAACTCGCCGGGCGGCGCATCCGCGTCTCGTCAGCGACGCAGGCTGATTTCATCGGCGCACTGCGTGGCGTTCCGGTGCCGACCGGATTTGCCGAAATCATGCCCAACTTCGCCAGCGGCAACATCGAGTGCGCGGTGACTGGCAGCATGTCCGGTAACACGCTGGGCCTGCATGAAGTCACCTCGCACCTCCACACCATGCCCATCAACTGGGGTGTGGCGGTGTTCGCGGCCAACGTCAACGCCTGGGCCGCCCTGCCACCCGATCTCAAGGCCCTGCTGCGCAGTGAACTGCCGAAGCTGGAAGCTGCCATCTGGGCCGAGAGCGAGCGAGAAACGGCCGATGGCGTGGCCTGCAACCGAGGCGCGTCAAGTTGCAGCATAGGCCGTAAGGGGCAGATGACGGAAGTACCTCTGTCAAGCGCCGACGATCGCCAGCGCCAGGAGATCTTCCGCAACACCGTGCTGCCACGCTGGATCGAGCGTTGCGGCAAGCGCTGCACCGAGGTCTGGAACCAGACCCTCGCCAAGGCTAACAACATCATGGCGACTGCTCCGCCATGAAGATCCGCCGACCTTCAGCCGTCACTGCCTGGCTGATCGGACTCGTGACCACGTTCTTGGTGGCCCTGCTACTGACCTCGGTGAGCCTGATATGGAATGCACGCCAGACGGCGCTGGCGAACAGTCGATCGCAGGCCATGCGCTTCGTCGGCAGCGCTGAAGCCACCCTGAACCGCAACCTGCTGACGATGGATGTGATGCTGTCGAGCCTGGACGAAGGGCTCGGGCTGTCCACCATGATGATCGACTGGATCGACGTCGGGGCAGCCGATCGCCTGCTCGGCATGGTCACCAATCTCAACATGATGGTGCGCAACGTGGCACTGGTTGATGCACAGGGGCATGCCATTGCGTCCTCCGCTGCCGATGGCGCAAAGGTCAGTTTGAACCTGCCCAATGGCTTTGTGGACGAAGTGCTGGGACAGTTCGTCTCCACGCTGACGATCAGCGCGCCGGTGACCAATACGGCCAGTTCCGAGCGGGTGGTGTATCTGGCACGCCACATCAAACTGGCGGACAGCTCACGCCTGCTGGCTGTGGCCGAGATACCAGTAGCGCAGTTGGCCGCCGTGTTGGTGCAAGGCGCCGACATTGCAGGGCTGGAGGTCACGCTGGAGCGCGACAACGGGCAACTGCTGGCCAGCATGC
>CAYHDD010000160.1:0-6696 GCA_964355195.1 uncultured Rhodoferax sp.
CTTCGACGCAGGCCGGATAGCGTCCCTGGCGAGTCCGCTGCAAACACCAGTGGCACTTCTCAACCACCCCCCGCATGCGCGGCCGGTTGCCCAGGTAATGCGTCACCGGGTTCATCTCCTGCTTCGGCAGGACCGGGGTGGTCAGATTCATGCGGCGAGCCCAGTAAGGGCAGGCACCCATGCACATGCGGCAGCCGATGCACCAGTTGTAGTCGATCACCACCGGGCCATCGGCCTCACGGTAAGTCGTTCTCACCGGGCACACCTTGACGCAGGGCGGCTTCTCGCACTGCATGCAGGCAATCGGCATGTAGGTTGCGTCTTTTTCGGGAACGAGCGCGGGTTCGTAGTGATATTGGCCTTCGAGCACTTGACCGGCTGGGGTATAGGCATTGCCACCGACCTGGATGCCCAGCCCCTCAGGATAGCCCTCGTTCATCTTTTCTTTCGAGAATTCTCCGCGCTCCATTCTGAGCACCTGAATCCACTCAATGCGCTCCCCGGGATTCTTGCCGCGCGACTGGTTGTTTTCCTCGACGCAGGCGTTGACGCAGCGCCGACATCCAATGCATTTTCTGATGTTCAGGGCGTACCCCATGAGAACACCCGGCAGCGCCTCGGTGGTGTCAACGGTCACTTTCTTGCTGTACTGCGCAGAGTAGCGCCGCTCAAGCCGTGCGCGCGCCTCAGCCTTCTCTGCAGCCGTCATCAATCGGTAGTTACTCTGAAAGTGCTCAGCCCACTCCACTGTGGCCTTGGCATCGTCACTCTGGGTCATCAGCGCTGCGGCACCCATCAACGATGACACGCTCAGCAGCCCACCGGCTGCCAGAAAGTTGCGCCGAGAACTGGTTGTGGCCGCTCCGCCGGGAACGACAGGCGGCGGGCGCGCCGAACAGGCGGGGGGCGTCGCCGGGGTGGAACCGGCAGTTTGGCTTTTGTCAGGCGTCACAGTCATTCTCCAGGGATAAATAGTTTTGCGTTGCACAAATCACAGCACGCAGCCGCTGTTTCGGGCCGAATTCAACGTGGTGATTCGCTGGAGTTCATGGTAGAAAAAAGGAAGGAATCTGACTTGATATAGATCAAACATCGGCTTCTAGATGGAAGAATAGGCTTTTCAATCATAAGAAGTCAGACCAAAATCGACGATAGATGGCGCGCAGGGCGTCCGCCATGCTGCCCGAAGAGCAATTGGACATGCTTTGCGCTGCTATGGCGGGTTCAAGCAGCCACTGCCCACCTCGATCAACATTTTTTGGAGAAACAAAGATGGCACGCTGGACTGAAAACACCGCCGATCAAAACCACATGGTCACGATTTGTCAACATATTCCTGTTGGTGGCATTGTCCGGATTGTGCTCAACGATGGCGGTGTGATTGAGGGGGTTTTCCGGCGAATGAATATTGAAAACAATGCCGGACAAGGCGGGTGGAAGTATCGCGGAGAGTGTGAAATCGAGACCCGGGATCATGCCCGTTTTGTGATGGATTACCTGGATATCAAGTCCGCCTCCAGCCTATGGAATGACCCAGTTTCGGCCGAATATCAACGTCTTGGCCTGATCACCCTGGACCACAGAAACCCGGCAGCAGATCGCCAGGCCTAGGAAAAATTGGCACGGCTTGCGCAGCCTTTCGGCGCGACCTTGGAAAACGACTTGCCAAAACCTCCAATCGGTACTTTCGGGATACGGGTTTGCGCGTCTGGCTGCAGGTGGTGATGATCTGAGCGACGCCGCCGCGCGCAGGTGACAGCCAAAGCCGCGCCGCTTTGGCAAACTCCCGGAGCGCAGGGGCAACGAGCCTTTGCCGGGAAGGCCACTCATGAATTTTGAATACACGCCAACGGTGACGGCGCTGCGTCAGCGGCTCGAAGCGTTCATGGATCGTTACCTGCTGCCCTACAACGCCGCCTGGCATCGCTCGGTTGCTCAGGGCGTCTTTCCGCCCCCTTTTCTCGAAGATCTGAAGGCGCTGGCCAAGTCGGAGGGCTTGTGGAATTTGTTCTTGCCCGGCCTGCATGATGATGAACCCGGCACGCGCCTCTCCAATCTGGAGTACGCCCCTTTGGCAGAAGTCATGGGGCGTTTGCCCTGGGCCGCTGAAGTCTTCAATTGCAGCGCGCCGGACACCGGCAACATGGAGCTGCTGCACCTGTTTGCGACGGCGACGCAAAAGCGTTTCTGGTTGGAGCCGCTGCTCGATGGCGAAATCCGGAGCGCCTTTGCCATGTCGGAGCCGGACGTCGCCTCCAGCGACCCGACCAATTTGCAGACGCGCCTGCGCCACGACGGTGCTGACCTCGTGTTGAGCGGGCGCAAATGGTTTGTCACGGGCGCTGCCCACCCCCGCTGCAAACTGCTGATCGTGATGTGCCGCAGTGGCGCTGACGACGGTGAGAAACACGCCCGTCACAGCATGTTGCTGGTGCCGCTCGACACGCCGGGCGTGACGCTGGAGTGCAATATCGCCATCATGCAGCACCACACGCCTGAGGGCCACTGCGAAATCGTCTTTCGCGAGGTACGGGTACCGGTCAGCAACCTGCTCGGTGAGGAAGGCGCTGGTTTTGCGATGGCGCAGGCGCGTCTCGGGCCGGGTCGCATTCACCACTGCATGCGCACGATCGGGCAGTGTGAACTGGCGCTGGCCCTGATGTGTGACCGTGCCCTGGAGCGGCAGACCTTCGGCAAGTATCTGGCCGACTACGCCAATGTGCAGGAGTGGATTGCCGAGTCGCGCCTTGAAATCGACCAGGCCCGCCTGCTCGTGCTGCGCGCCGCCTGGCGGCTCGATCAGGGGCAGCGCGAGCAGGCGCGTGCCGACGTGGCTGCCATCAAGGTAGTGGCGGCGCGTTTGCAGACGCGCGTGGTGAACCGGGCGATCCAGGTCTTTGGTGCCATGGGCCTGTCACCCGACACACCGCTGGCCTACCTTTGGACCTGGGGTCGTGCCCTGCAACTTCTCGACGGACCGGACGAGGTGCATTTGCGCAGCGTGGCCCGCCACGAGTTGGCGCACGCGCGAGAAAACCGGGGCGCCAGCGCCGCTTACTTCACGCTGCCTGAGCAACTGCTGGCCGAGCCGCGCATCCGCTGAGCCATTCCATCTCAAAATCATCCCTGTCGTCGTTGTCTCGCCTTGCCGTGCTACAGCACTGCCTGCGGCTCACCGCCTAGACACGAATGATTTGGAAATGGAATTGGCCGCTATTGCAGTGCGTCGTGCAACGCCAGGAATTCTGCGGTGAGTTTGTGCTGCGGGTCCAGAAAGATCATCGGCGTGGCCTGCTGGTGCGATTCGCGGACTCGAACCGACGAGCTCAGGTAAGGCTTCAAAACAGGCAATCCCTCATCAATCAGTTCCTGCACCAGGCGCTGCGGCAGATTGGCACGCGCCTGGAACTGGTTGACGATGATGCCTTCGACGCGTAACTCGGCATTGTGATCGGCCTTGATCTCTTGGACGCTTTCAAGCAGGGTGTAGAGCGCACGCCGTGAGAAGTCGTCACAGTCGAACGGTATCAAACAGCCCTGCGCCGCGATCAGGGCGCTGCGCGTATAGAAGTTCAGCGCCGGTGGCGTGTCGATGTAGACCTGGTCGTAATCGTCAGACAGTTGGGCCAGGGCGTCGCGTAGCTTGTAAATCTTGTGCCTTGATTCGAGCTTGCCGTGCAACTCATCGAGCAAAGGATGCGAGGGCAGCAGGTCAAGGCCCTCCCAGCGCGTGTTGACGATGAAATCTTTGGCCGGCTTGTCGCGCAGCGTGAATTTCAGGCTTTGTTCGAAGAACTGGGCGACGTTGGGTTGGTCGTCCGGTGCGTCCGCGCCCAACAGGTAGCGGCTGGAGTTGCCTTGCGAATCGAGGTCGATGACGAGGGTGCGCAATCCGTGCCAGGTGCTGATGGCTGCCAGGTTGCAGGCGATGGTTGATTTGCCAACGCCACCTTTTTGATTGAATACAACATGCTGCATGGGGAGTCGTTCTGCAATTGGAATGACGTCGAGTGTAAAGCGCACGCTGTGGCGCCAACGCCGTGCCTGCGTTCAGCGCTGTGGCATGTCCTTGATCGAACTCACCAGGCTGACTTTTGCGTCGAGCGGAATGGGCGGCATGCTGGCGTTCCAGTCCTCCCAGGCCTGACGCATATCGCTCAGGCGCTCCGGGTGACGCCGGGCCAGATTGGCACGCTCGCGTTCGTCGGCCGGGATGTTGAACAGATAGTCGTTGTCGTCCACGCGCAGGTATTTCCAGTCGCCGTCGCGAAGGGCGCGCTGGTTGCGGTGCTTCATGCGCCAATGCAGCGCGCGTGGAAAAAGCTGTGCCGGGTCGCGCAAGACGCTCAACAGGGAAACACCGTCCAGTGGGTAGGCGGGGTCAGCCGCCACGCTTGCGGCCTCCAGCAGCGTGGCTGACCAGTCCATCGTCATGCATTGTTGCTCGCTGGTGTTGCCCGGCGCAATCACGCCCGGCCAGGAGGCAATCCAGGGTACGCGGATGCCGCCCTCGGTCAGGTCCATCTTGCCGCCAACCAGCGGCCAGTTGTCCGAGTAGCGTTCGCCCCCGTTGTCGCTGGTGAAGACGACCAGTGTGTTGTCGGATAAACCGGCTGCCTTGAGGCCGGCCATCAGCTTGCCAATGCCCTCGTCCATGTGATGGATCATGCGCTGGTAGGTGTGAATGTTGCCACCGTCGAGGTGGCTGATGTGGCCCTTGATTTGCGGTGCGAGCGCGGCATCGTCGCGCGTCTCCCACGGCCAGTGCGGCGCGGTGTAATGCACGCTCAGGAAGAACGGCGTGCCCGAACGCGCTGCCGGTGCCATGCGCTGCACGTAGTCAAGCGCCTGGTCGGAAATCAGGTCGGTGAGGTAGCCTTCCTGTGCATATTCCTGCTCAACCCCGCCCTGGCCGCACCACAAATCGTGCGCCCCGGTGAACGCGCAGTGCGTGAAATAGTCGACGCCACCCGACATCGGGCCAAAGAACTCGTCATAGCCTGAGCGCAAGGGACCAAAGCTGGGCGGGTAGCCCATATGCCACTTGCCCACCAGGGCCGTGTGGTAGCCGCTGGCGCGCAGCAGCGAGGGCAGCGTTGGATGCTCTGGCGGCAGGCCCAGCGTCGCGCTACCCCGGCTGGCGCTGTTGATGGGTTCCTCAGCGGCGCCGCGCAGCCGGTATTGGTAGCGAGCCGTCATCAGGGCGAAGCGCGTCGGCGAGCACACTGGCGAGTTCGAGTAGCCCTGTGTGAACCGGATGCCATCGGCGGCCAGGCGGTCCAGTGCCGGTGACACCGGTCCGAAGTGCGCTGGCCTACCGCCGTAACAACCCAGGTCGGCATAGCCGAGATCATCGGCGACGATGAAAATGATATTCGGACGCTGCGTCATGCCGTGACCACCCAGCCGCGCTCTACATTGGCCACAGGAAGGGTCCGGCGCACTGACATGCTCGGCTCGCGCTCAAGGCTGAAAGCCCGAGCGTTGCACTACCGGCGCCCACTGCGCGCGAAAAGCGCTCAGCATGGCCTGGGTTTGGGCTTGCGTGCTGACCACCGGCGTCAATTTGGCGTCTATGAACTTGCGCTGCGTGTCGGGGTCCTGCATGACTTCGCGAATCGCCTGGCTGAGCCGTTCGACCTTGTCCTTGGGCAGGCCAACCGGGGCGAAAAATGCACCCCAGCCGGCGGCTACGAGATCGAGCCCTGCCTCCTTGAAGGTCGGCACAGCGGGCGCAAACGGTGAGCGCTTGTCGGACGATATCGCCAGAATGCGCAGCTTGCCTGCCTCGTGCTGCGGCCAGACGCTGTCGAGCGTGTCGAAGGCCACAGGGACTTGCCCGCCGATCAAGTCAGTGAGCAGGGGAGCCGAGCCTTTGTAGCCGATGATTTGTGCGTCAACCTTGGCCTTGTCACCCACCATCAGACCGAAGAAGTGCGGCAGACTGCCGGTGGCGGGAACGCCAAAGTTCGCCTTCGTCGGGTTGGCGCGCAACCAGGCGATGAGCTCGGGCAGGTCACGCACCGGCATGGCGGCGCCGACGGCAATCGCAAATTCATAGCTTTGGACTTCCGACACCGCCACATAGTCGCGCTCCGGGTCATAGCCGTTGTCCTTGAATACAAGGGGCGCCACCACCATCACGGCCGGGTTGGCGAGCATTAAATGGATTTGCCCGGCCGGTGCCGCCTTGACCTGCTGCGCAGCCACGCGACCACCAGCGCCTACCTTGTTTTCAACAATCACCGGCATGTTGAGCCTGGCCTGAAGCTTCTCGCCAACGATGCGTGCCACCCGGTCCGACCCGCCCCCGGCTGGATAGCCGACCACCAGGTGAATGGTGCCGTCACTGGCGACCAGGGCGGGTTGTGCCAGCGCTGCAAGCGAGAAAACAGCAAGGGCAAGCGTTAGGGCACGTCGTGCGAGATGGTTCATCGGTCAAACTCCAGTTCGATGGGGTGGCTACTATTGTGGGTCGGCATTTCGGGTGACATCAGCGGCCCACCAGGGTGGTGACACGCTACTCTACACCAGTGACCGGTATCGCATCGCCGCAGCGCACCGGACGCCGCAGCGCCATGCCAATAGGAAACCCCGACTTGGACCCCTAAAATGAGCGCCTGACTGCAAGGAAATCCAATGAATGAGGCACTGCACACTTACCGCGGCACGGTCTACCCGTGGCACTGCGATCAC
>CAYHDD010000161.1:0-6649 GCA_964355195.1 uncultured Rhodoferax sp.
CGGCACATGCACGGCCAGGATGTAGGACATCGATTTGCGCAGGTTGTCGAAGATGCGTCGGCCCAAGCGCACGGCGCGCACGATGGAGGCAAAGTTGTCGTCCAGCAGGACGATGGAGGCGGCCTCGCGCGCCACATCGGTCCCCCGTCCGCCCATCGCAACGCCCACGTGCGCTGCCTTCAGCGCTGGTGCATCGTTGACGCCATCGCCGGTCATGGCGACCACCTCGCCGTTGGCTTTGAGCGCTTGCACAATGCGCAGCTTTTGTTGTGGCGCAATGCGTGCGCAGACGCTCACTTGGCGCATGCGCTGGCACAGCTCGGCGTCACTCAACAGCGTCAGCGCCTCGCCGCTCAGCATGTGCTCGGGGCGGCCAACATCGAGCTGCGCCGACTGGGCGATGGCCTGCGCCGTGAGGCAATAGTCGCCGGTGATCATGACCACCCGGATGCCGGCCTGACGGCACTCGCCAACGGCCTCCACAATTTCTGAACGCAGCGGGTCGGCCAGACCCAGCAGTCCGACAAATTCAAACTCAAATTCATGCTCGATGGCGGGCCACTCCTGACCCGCAAAGCGAGCCTTGGCTACCGCCAGCACGCGCAAACCAGTGACCGCCATGGCGTCCACCGCAGCAGCCAGACGCGCCTGCACGGCGGCGTCGAGGTGACACAGTTCGATCACGGCCTCGGGCGAGCCCTTCGCGGCCACAATGCCGCTGCGGCTGTCGGACTCGGCGTCGACCGCTTGCCAGACGTGCGTCATGGCCGACAGTTGCGGCGTCAGCCCGTATTGCTGCACCAGACGCCAGTCACGGTGAAGGTGCTCGGTATCCTGCAAGAAATGCTGGCCGAGCCGGTGAAAGGCCTTCTCCATTGGGTCAAATGGAGCGGCCACGCTGGCCAGAATCGAGTATTCGACCAGCGCATGGAAAGCTTCCGGCAAGTCGGCGCCACCACTGTAGTCAACGCGCAGGCTGTGACCCGCCGCGCCGGCGTCGGGGACGTAGAGTTGCACCACCGTCATGCGATTTTCGGTCAGGGTACCGGTCTTGTCCGCACACAGCACCGTGGTCGCGCCGAGCGTCTCGATCGCGGCGATGCGTCGCGTCAGGACCTGTTGTCGGGCGAGGCGCCAGGCGCCCAGGGCCGGCAGCACCGTCAAGATCACCGTGAACTCCTGCGGCAGCAGAGCCATGGCCAGCGCAATACCAGCCAGCAGGGCGTTCAACCAATCACCCGTCAAGCCACCGTAGGCCAGGATCAGGAACAGGCTGGCGCACAGGGCAATGACGGCCAGTACTTTCACCAGTCGCGCGGTCTGCGACTTGAGTGGCGATGCTTCGCTGGTCAGAGTCTCCAGCGCCGTACCGATACGGCCGATCTCACTGCGCGGCCCCGTCGCGCTGACGCGTGCCACGCCATGACCTTTGACCAGCAGAGTGCCAGAAAAGAGCTGCGCCCGGATGCTGCCATCACCCTCGTCGGCACCACCCGGGTCGCACTGTTTGCTCACCGGCAGCGCCTCGCCAGTCAGCAGGGACTCGTCCACCTGTACATCACTGCCGCTGAGAAGAACGGCGTCGGCCGGGATGCGGTCGCCCTCGGCCAACAGAACAATGTCGCCGCAGACCACCTCACGCCCGGCAATGCGCTGCGCCTGAGCGTCGCGCAGCACCAGCGCGCGCGGGCTGCTCAGGTCGCGCAACGCGGCCAGCGCATGCTCGGTCTTGCCTTCCTGGTACAGGGTCAGCGCCAGCACTACCAGCACGAAGCAGAAAAGAACCAAGCCTTCCTGCAAATCACCGAGCAGCAGGTAGAGCACGGCGGCGGCCAGCAGCAGCAGGAACATCGGCTCCTGCAGGGTCTCGCGCGCAATGCTGCGCAGCTTGCGACGCTGATCGCCGGGCAGCGCGTTGGGGCCATCCTGTTGCAGACGTTGCGCCGCCTGCGCCGAGCTCAGGCCTTCATCAGGCGTCGATAAAACCATTGTTTACCCCCTTCGACCGGCGCGCCATCACGCAGCACCGTGGCAGTGACCGCCACCTTCAGCGCCAACCGTTCGCCCACCCGGCGCGCGTCGGTCCAGCCACCGACGCCGACGCGACCGCCAAGCTCACACCTCTTGCAAACGGCAGAGTTCATGCGCTCATTTTGCTCTCCTGCCCGGGTCAGAAGTAGGGAGGATTCGCAACTCACGCCTCTAGCCTTGCGCTAGACTGACCCCTGGAAGAGCCTGATAGGAGATGCCCATGCCTGCCAAAATTAACCGCATTGAACTGCCCAGCATGACACCGGGCGCGCGCAAAGAGATCAGCTGGCTGCGCTTTGGCAAGGCCGGCGCCCGCCCCAAGGTCTATCTGCAAGCGGCCATTCATGCCAATGAAATGCCGGGCACGATGGCCTTGCATCACCTGATGCCGCAGTTGCTGGCGGCCGAGGAAAAAGGTCAGATCAAGGGCGAAATCATCGTCGTGCCGACCGTCAACCCGATTGGTCAGGCACAACTGGTCGGCAATACGCACGCTGGCCGCTACAACCTGCTGAGCTACGAGAACTTCAACCGCAACTGGCTCGACCTCAGCGCGGCGGTGGCCGAGCGCGTCGGCCCGCAACTGGGCGGCGATGCCCAGGCCAACGTGAAGCGCATTCGCAAGGCCGCGCGCGAGCTGCTGGGCGAGATGAAACCGCTCAATGAGCTGCAAACCTTGCGCGTGGAAATCATGAAGCTGAGCGTCGACGCCGACTACGTGCTCGATTTGCACTGCGACGTTCATGCCATCTTGCATTTGTTCACATCGGCCTGTGACTGGCCGAACGGCGCCATTCGCGAACTGGCCGCAGACCTGGGGGCCAAGGCCAGCCTGTGTAGCGAGCCCTACGCCACCAGCCTCACCTTCTCGGGCGTCCATGCCGGGCTGTGGGGTCGCTTGCGCGAGCGCTTTGCGCAGGCCGCGATACCGCAGGCCTGCATGGCCGTCACGGTGGAGATGCGCAGCCAGTTCGATGTCAGCGACGCGCTCGGTCGCAGCGACGCCAACAAGCTTTACAGCTGGCTGGTGCGGCGCGGCGTGGTCGAGGGCCGTGCGCAGCCGCTACCGCGCCTGCAGTCCCCGGTCATGCCCATGAGCGGTATGGACGTAGGCTACAGCCAGGGAACGGGCTTTCTGGTGTTCCACCTCAAGCCCGGAGCCAAGGTCAAGAAGGGGCAGGCGATTTGCGATGTCATCGACCCCGCCAGCCCGCACGGCCCCAAAGCTCGCACCACCTACAAGAGCGAGACCGATGGTGTCCTGTTTTCGTGCCGCCTGGACGGCTATTTGTCCTGGCCGGGTCAGGTGATGTACCGCATCGCCGGTGCCAAGCCCTTGGCGCATCGGCTGGGTGCCTCGGGTCTGGACGATTGAATTTGGCGCTACCTGCCCTCAGGGGCCGTGCGCGGCTGTTCCAGCGACGGAAACTTGCCGTCCCGTTGCATCTTCCTGAACCAGTTTTTCAGCATCCGCTCTTCAAAGCTGAAGCGCGTCGTGCCGAAGCGCCCCCAGCTTGACAGAAAACCCATGTCTTTGAGGTCTTCATTGCCCGACAGAAGCAGGCGCTGATCGCGGTCCGTCAAGGTGTAGCGGAAGGACATCCTGGGGAAGTAGATATCTTTCAGGACACGGATGTCGCGCCAGGCAAACCGGTGCATCAAGCTGACCTCGCCAGCGAGATCGAGATCGGTCACCGTGACTTCAAGAACGGCGCCCTGCGGCAGGCGCTTTGCCAGATCGGTGAAGATCGATTCAAAGTCGCTGAAGAGCTGTTCACGAAACGCATCGCGCGACTCAAAGCCTTCGCGAATATCGGTGTAGTTGTCGGGCTCCTGCCACGTCACCTTGGCCTCGCCAGCACAGGCGGAGCAAGCCAGGACCAAGCTGGCCGCAATGCCGAGAACTAGCTTATGCAGTTGCTTCAACCTGGCCACTATAACTCCCCTATCCATGGGTTTGGCAGGGCGCGGGCGAGCCCTGATTCGCGTTGCCGCCGGGATGCTGTACTGTAGTCCAAATGCTCAGCGGCGCACCAGCCGCAGCGCGAGTTCGTGCGACAAATTGGGGTGAGCCACCTTCGCATAGGGTGGCTTCGGCCAGATCCACAACTTCTCTGAAAACAGGGCTCGCATGGCGTTGATGTCGCAGTGGTAGGGCGGGCCGTGGATGACGCCCTCTTCGCTGGCCGCCGGGCGAATCATCTGCATGTACATGACCCACAGACTGCCCCCGGGCCTGAGCCACCGATGCAGTTGCTGCGAATACTCGATCCAGTGCTCCGGGTGAATGGCGCACAGACAGGTCTGTTCGTAGACGGCGTCAAATTGAACTTCGGGCTGATAAGTCAGCACATCGGCCTGAATGACATCGGCCTTCAGGCTCTGGGCCGCGAGCAGCGCCCTGGTCTTGTCGACGGCGGCGGCCGTGTAGTCGATGCCGGTGACATCAAAGCCGCGCTGGGCAAGCTCGGCCACTTCCCAACCGGTGCCGCAACCCGGCACGGCAATCCGGCAAGGCTGCATCTGGGCGCTGTCAAGCCAGGCCAGCAGTTGCGGGCTAGGGGCGCCACGGTCCCAGGAGATTTCGTTCTTGTCGAAACGTTCTTGCCAAAATTCTGACCTTGGGCCTGCCATGAAAATACCTTTACTCAGAGTTGGGTCAAGTCTATCCAAAGAACGGGTCGTTCGCGCAACTGACTGATGCTGCAATAAGATAGCGCCATGAAGATTCTTCTCACCGGCGGCGCCGGCTACATCGGCAGCCACACTTTTGTGGCCTTGTCACAAGGCGGGTTCGCTCCGGTCATCCTGGATGATTTTTCCAACAGCAGCCCGGCGGTGCTGACGCGGCTTCAGCAAATTACCGGCAAGCCCGTCCAGTACGTGCGTGGCAACGTGGCCGATAGGGCTACGGTGCAGTCCCTGATTGAGGAGCATGGCATTGTCGCGGTGGTGCACTTTGCCGGCTTCAAGGCGGTCGGTGAAAGCTGCGCGCAGCCACTCAAATACTACGACAACAACGTGGGCGGTACGACACACCTGTTGCAGGCGATGGACGCCGCCGCTTGCCATACGCTGGTGTTTTCAAGCAGCGCGACGGTCTATGGTGACCCGGCTTCCGTGCCCATTACCGAGGGCTTTGCGCGCAGCCATACCAACCCGTATGGCCACACCAAGCTGGTGTGTGAGGACATGCTGAGCGCAGTGTGCCAGACCAACCCGGCGTGGCGAGTCGGCGTGCTGCGCTACTTCAACCCGGTCGGCGCACACCCCAGTGGCCTGATTGGCGAAGACCCGAGCGGCGTGCCCAACAACCTGATGCCTTACGTGGCACAAGTAGCGGTTGGACAGCGGCCTTACCTCAATGTCTACGGCAACGACTACGCCACCCCCGACGGCACCGGCGTGCGCGACTACATCCACGTGCAAGACCTGGCCCAAGGCCATGTGGCGGCCTTGCAAGCGCTACTGCATCACGCGCCGGGCGACCCGCCAGGCCGGTCCGGCTTTACCGTGAATCTGGGTACTGGTCAAGGCCACAGCGTGCTCGAGGTGGTACGCGCCTTCGAGCAAGCCAGTGGCAGAAAGGTGCCCTACCAATTTGCCCCGCGCCGCGCTGGTGATATAGCCCAGTGTTACGCCGACGCCTCTCTGGCTGAGCGCCTGCTGGGTTGGCGCGCCCATCACACCCTGACCGACATGTGCCGCGATGCCTGGCGCTGGCAGGACAAAGGGGACAAAGAGCAGACAAAGGGGACGCTACCCTTTAATTCTTGATCGGCCGACCCTGGGGCCGACTCTCCAATGGGCGCCCGGCCTGGATTCCAAGGGCTTGGACAAAATCGGCAGCGCCGCAAGGCAACCCTTTGTCGGCGCTTTGTCTCAGCAGATCGAGCCTCTCGACGTCGTCTGTCATCTGTAGCCAGCCGGACCAGTTGTCAATCGCGGCAAATTGTTTACCCCAATTCGATTCCCGATTCAGCAATCCATCTGGTTGGTCTGTGCAATGGGCAGCCGCACTCGACCAGCGGTAATCTTCGGCGCGCTGTACCATTCCGGCTCGCACCGGATTGCATTCCACGTAACGAATGGCGGTCCACAAATAGGCATCATCCAGCGGCGACGAAAAGAAGCGCCCCTGCCAAAGATGCCCGCTCCAGCCCATCTGGCGGTTGATACGCTGGGCGTAGCGCATGTGAAGCGGTTTGAGAACAAGCTGCAGGCCATCATCGGTGGTTGGCACGACGACCAGCTGGACATGGTTGCTCATCAGGCAATAGGTAAGCACCTCAACCTGGTGCTTGTCTGCATATTCCTCGAGCCATGAAAGATACGCGATGCGGTCATCATCGGCGAAAAAGATCGGCTCGCGCCGATTACCCCGCTGCGTCACATGATGCGCAAGACCGGCAAATACGGTTCTGGGTAATCTGGGCATAGCTACAGAATAGCAGAAACAAAGGGTAGCGTCCCCTTTAAAACAACTTGCCGACAATCTCTTTCATGGCGCGGCCGCTGGCGTCGAGCGCTACGGCTTCAGGGAGCCACGCCGACAGGCCGGGCGGGAGTTCTTGGTTGGCTTCAAAGTCGGTCGGGGCGGCGATGACTTGCAGCCCCT
>CAYHDD010000162.1:0-6639 GCA_964355195.1 uncultured Rhodoferax sp.
GCAGCCCCCTTCATCGGTTTGGTCTACGCGGTGACTTTCCCCTTCGTCGGGATCGCCATGCTGCTCTGGACCGCTGTGCAAGCCCTGACCGCCACCGTGGCCAAGATCGAAGTTCCGGCGCGCAGACTGACACAAGCCTACGCCGCCTGATTACTGAGCCCCTCACGCCCGGCGCCCTGTTTCACGACAGGGCGCTTTTTTTATACTCCGGCGCATCGAAAATGTAAATTGGCACTGGGATTGAAAGGGCATTCAAGGCGAATCGATGGCACTGACCGAACGATCCTGAATGCAACGATGCGCGTCATACCACCTCCGACCGTCAAGATCGAACGTAAGCAACCGAGAAAAACGTAGACCGGCAGTGTCGCGTAACCAACCGGTGACGAAGGACAGGTTACTGGAAGTCCAATGAACGCTCAAGCCTGTTGCCTGGCGTTTTCTTCAGAATCGACCAGAGTCAGGCGTCTGAGCAAGGAACGCAGTTTGGCAGGTCGGACCGGCTTGCTCAGCAGAACCAACCCGGAATCTTCCACCTGCTGGCGCACTTCGGCATCGGTGTCTCCGCTAATGACGCAAGCTGCAATATTCCGCCCCGCAATCTCGCGCAACATGCGCACAGCGTCAATGCCGTTAATTCCGCCGCCCAAGCGCAAGTCGCTAATTATCAGGTCCGGTGGCTGGTCCTTCTGCAACTTGTCAGCTGCCGTGTTGGCGCCATCCGCTGCGGTGACAGAGTAACCCCATGATTCCAGCAAACCAGTCAATGCAAGGCGTCCCATCACATCGTCCTCTATCACCATCACGTGGCGCTTGACGGACTCTTCGGGGACAGGTGGCACAGGAACATCCCTGATTGCTACCGCTGGTCTGGCTTCCGCAAGCGGCACCCTGAGGCTCACGCGCGTACCTGCACCCAAGCTTGATCGAAGCGACAGGGGATGCCCCAACAACCGACAGCAACGTTCAACAATGCTCAAGCCAACGCCCAATCCGGATCTTCGGTCGCGCTGCGGATTGGCCACTTGGTAGAACTCCTGAAATACCTTCTTGTGATCTTCCGGCGCGATGCCGATGCCGCTGTCCCACACCTCAATGCGCGCGTGTGTGCCCAAGTGCGTTGGCCGACAAACGACCAGGACGGTTCCAGCGCTTGTATACCGTATCGAATTGCTGACGAGATTGAGCAAAATCCGGCGCAGCAGGTTGGGGTCGCTTTGCAGCCACGCCGCTGATGGGCGAATCCGAAAACGCAGACCTTTGGCAATCGCGTCGTTCTCGAGTCCGCTGCGCAGCCCATCGAATACCTCCATCAGGGGAAACTCCTGGATTTGGGCCTCGCTTGATTCGGCGTCCAGACGGGAGAGATCGAACATGCCATCGAGCATGTCCTGCATGTCGCGCACGGCAGCATTCGCGCTGGCCACAAGGCCCTTGGTTTGCGGATCGATTGACAATTGATCAAGACGGTCCATGAACATGCCCAAGGCGTGGGCCGGTTGGCGCAGGTCGTGACTGGCGGAAGACAGGAACTGAGCCTTGGCCCTGTTGGCCGCCTCCGCCGTTTCCTTCTTCTCGCGCAGCATCTCGGCGCGTTCAAACTGTAGGCGCTGATTCAGGACCATCCTGCGCAGAGCCACAACGCCCGCACCGAGGGTCAGGACAATCAAGAACATCGACGAGAACCCATAGAGCAAGGTGAATCGCCGTATTTCCACCAGTGAGGTCGTTGCACGCAGGTTTTCAACTTGATAAGCGTCCAGCACGACTTTGTGGAGGCGGGCGCGCAATGGCTGGCTGTCCTCCAGCAATGCCTGCGCGACGCTTGTATCCAGATATTCTGGCTGGCTCTCAAAATAGACATCGGCCTTGTTCAGGTAGGCATTGGACGCCGCCACGGCAGACATGAAGCTCGAGTGTTGGCGCATGACCTGGCCACTGTTGACGTTCTCAATGGACTTCGCTTGACTGGCGAAGATGTTGTACTCCTTGTAGACATCCGCCAGCAGCTGGTTCTTCCCGGTTTGTGCAACGACCTCGCGCAAGGCCATCTGAAAATTCATCAACTGCACTTCAAGTTTGTAAAAATCCCATACGAGGTTGTCTCTTCCCTGCACGGAAGCGCGCGTGACGCGATCGATCTGCTGGTACTGAAACCAGCCCAGGGCCGTCACCATCAACAGGACCGAGCATGCCAGACCCACAAGCAATTGCCTTGTGCGGCCTTTGAAGTATTGAAGCCAGTCAGGCGGGCCCGTTTTCGGAACCGGCAATGCGCGGCTTTGGGCTGACTTCAAGAACATCATCACTCCACGACGATGCGTTCAAGCTGCCAGACCGAACGCCCGTAATAGACCTCGGTATCGATTTCGGGATAGCTGTCAAACGGGTACACCAGCAGCACCGGCCCCCGATTCCGGATCTTCAACTCCTTGTCATCGACTCGCAGGGCAAGCACAGGTCCATAGCGGGCCACGTCTTCAAGGGGGATATTGACCTCGTATCTGTCCAGGGCGATCAATCGCAATACCTTGCCATGTGCGCCAACGGCGCTTAGAAGTGCCTTTAGAGCGGGGCCTGTGAATCGGGCGGCTGGAGCTTGCCACGGCGTCTTCGTCACGATCTGTGATGCCGGCATCGCCCCGAGCATCTGCGCATCAAACTGTGCAGAATTGGCCGCGTTTCGCTGACTGATCTGCCCGCTGACAGTCAGAATGACAGGCCCCGTCGGCCTTGCAAGCGCTTGCGCATTGGCCGCACGCATGAACAAGTTTGAAAACACCAGCAACAGGGCAAGCCCGCAACCGATCGATGGACTCTTCTTCAACTTGATTCCTCCTCGAGGGGCAAGTCTAACGCCTGCACCTCTGAAATCGATCTTGATCCGTCAAAGGCTGACTGATGGAAGCCAAGCCGACCGTCAAAAGTGAACGTCGGCAATCGAAATGTAATTCACTTGTGCAGCGTTATGCAAAGAACTCAGTTATGAGAAGTTCCGATGCAGCGTAGGCTGAAAAGCCGCATAGACGCTTGAGATTTGCGATTCTCTTGAGGGACGCACTGGGCAGTATTCCCGCCTCAGCGAGGAATTTGCCAGTTTTTGCCCGATCAGCACGCCAGAAGGCGGCGTACCGGCAGGAACGAACAGTCCTGTCCAGGCAAATAGATCGATCCCAGGCAACCCTGCTTCGGCGAACGTGGGTACGTCGGGTGAAGCCGGATGGCGAGTGGGCGCGGCAATGGCCAGTGCGCGCAGTGTGCCCGACTTGACCAAGGGCTCCAGAATCGGCCAGAAATTGAGCGAGATCTGTATCTGGCCTGCGATGGCGTCGGTCAGATCGGCTCCTGGCGTTTTGTAGGGTAACTCACATGTCGAGCGCGGATAAGACGTTCAATCGCGTGAGAGCCAGTATGTCACGGGTTATAGGTCCCTCTGCCATGTAGTCTGCTGGATCGGCGGTGATCCACGACAATGACGGTTATGAAAACACATCAAAATATTGGCTTGTCCATGCTTGACCTGGTCGCCGTGCGCGAAGGTGGCACCGTGGCCGATGCGTTGGCGATTTCCTTGCGCACGGCACAGCATGTCGAGTCACTCGGTTTTACACGCTACTGGCTGGCCGAACACCACAATATGGTTGGCATTGCGAGCTCTGCCACGGCGGTTCTGGTGGGCTATATCGCCGGCGGTACGCAGCGCATCCGCGTCGGCTCGGGCGGCATCATGTTGCCTAACCACGCACCGCTGGTAGTGGCCGAGGCCTTTGGAACGCTAGCCGAGTTGTACCCGGGCCGCATTGACCTCGGTCTGGGACGCGCCCCAGGTACTGATGCTTTCACCATGCGTGCGCTCCGACGCGATCGGTTGGAGACCGAAGGCGACTTTCCGCGCGATGTGGCGGAATTGCAGCAACTGTTGGCTCCCGCGCGACCTGACCAGCGGCTGACAGCTATGCCAGGCGCCGGGACCAATGTACCGATCTGGCTGCTGGGCTCCAGCCTGTTCTCCGCCAAATTGGCAGAGGAACAGGGCCTGCCGTATGCCTTTGCTTCGCACTTCGCGCCACGCCTGCTGCACCAGGCGATTGCCCTGTACCGCAGCCAGTTTCGACCATCGGCCATGCTCAGCAAGCCCCGCGTAGTGATTGGCGTGCCGCTGATCGCAGCGCCGACCGATGACGAGGCCGAATTTCTTGCGAGTAGCACCTATCAGCGCGTCCTGGGCATCTTGACTGGTGATCGTCAGCGCCTACAGCCGCCGGTGGAGCAATTCGCGCAGGGGTTACACCCGCAGGAGCTCGCCGCCATTGGTGACTTCCTGGCCGCGGCCGTGATCGGCGGACCCGACAAAGTGCGCGCTGGCCTTGTCGCACTGGCGCAGGCCACAGGAGCCGACGAACTGATGCTGGTATGCGACATTTTCGACCCGGCGCTGCGCCTGCGCTCACTGGATATTGCTGCAGCGGCCAGTGCTAACCCATGATTCCGCTTGAGACAACAAAAAACCCGCAATGCCAGGAAACATGCGGGTTTTGAGACTGTGTGATACGTTAAAAAACGATCATTTGGAGCGGGTGAAGGGAATCGAACCCTCGTATGAAGCTTGGGAAGCTGCCGTTCTACCATTGAACTACACCCGCGACTTGAACGCGGCAGTTTAACTGATCAAGGTTGGCGTCAGGCCACCAGTGGCAGACAGATATCGTCGATTCTGGTCAACACCTCGGGTGTCAGCAGGGAAATTACGTTGACCGCCCCCATATTGGCTTGCAACTGCACCAGGGTTGAGGCCCCGGTGATGACGCTGCTGACACGTGGGTTACGCGCTGCCCAGGCAATTGCGAGCTGACTCAGGGTGCAACCCAAGTCATTGGCGATAGCCTCCAATTGCGTCACCGCCTGGTTGCGCCCGACGTCGGTCAGGCCCTTGAGCAGAAACCCCATGCCGGCCAGGGCGCCACGACTTCCCGGCGGCACGCCGTCGCGGTACTTGCCGGTCAACAGGCCGCTGGCCAGCGGGCTCCAGGTGGTCAGTCCCAGGCCTGTGTCTTCGTAGAGTCGGTTGTACTCCTGCTCAACGCGTTTGCGGTGAAACAGGTT
Source organism: uncultured Rhodoferax sp. (assembly GCA_964355195.1). GTDB lineage: Bacteria > Pseudomonadota > Gammaproteobacteria > Burkholderiales > Burkholderiaceae_C > Rhodoferax. The sequence goes on from CAYHDD010000162.1 coordinate 5,104, forward strand.
GTACTGGGGCTGCTCCATCACCGGCTTGTGCAGATGGTGACGTTCGGCGAGGTTCCAGGCGGTACGAATCTCGTCGGCTGACCATTCGCTGGTGCCCCAGTAGAGCGCCTTGCCTTGGCTGATGATGTCGCTCATGGCCCAGACGGTTTCCTCAACCGGGGTCTTGGGGTCGGGTCGGTGGCAGTAGATCAGGTCAACGAAGTCGAGCCCCATGCGGCGCAGTGAGCCGTCGATGGCTTGCATCAGGTACTTGCGGTTGAGTGTGTCCTTGCGGTTGATGGACAGGCCATCGCGGTCCAGACCCCAGAAGAACTTGGTTGACACCACGTAGTTCAGGCGTGGCCACTTCAGGGCGCGCAGCGCCTCGCCCATCACGACCTCGCTCTGCCCGGCGGCGTAGCCCTCGGCATTGTCAAAGAAGTTGACGCCGGCATCAAAGGCGGCGGCCATCATCTCGCGCGCTGCAGAGATGTCGACCTGATTGTGGTAGGTGACCCAGGAGCCGAGCGAGAGCTCGCTGAGTTGCAGGCCGCTGTTGCCAAGGCGTCGGTATTGCATGAGGGTCCTTTCAAATGGTGATGGTGATCGCTATTTCAAACGCGCTGGCCGCCGTCGATGGCGATTTCGGCGCCGGTAATGTAGGACGACTTGCCGCTGCACAGGAACTCGATCAGGTCGACGACCTCGCTGACCTCGCCCAGGCGTCGCATCGGAATGTCGTTGTCGACAATTCTGCTGGTGCCGGGGGACAGGATCGAGGTGTTGATTTCGCCGGGCGCGATGGCATTCACGCGCACGCCCATCGGTGCCATGTCGGCGGCCATCTCGCGCGTCAGCGCCGCCAGCGCCGCCTTGGACGTGGCGTAGGCTGCGCCGGCAAAGGGGTGCACCCGGTAGCCGGCGATGGAGCACAGGTTGACGACCGCGCCCCTGGCGTTGGAGAGCTCCTGGGCAAAGCCGCGCGTCAGAATCAGTGGCGCGTAGAAATTGGTGTTGTACATCTGTTGCCAGACCTTGAGGTCGGTTGTCAGGGAGTTGACCCGCTCGCCGCCGGGGCCCTTGGGCGAGATGCCGGCGTTGTTGACCAGCGCGTGCAGTTTCGAGCCGCCCAGCAGGGGGCGCAGCGCATCGACCGTTCTCGATATCTGGTCGAGGTCCGACAAGTCGAGCTCGACGTGGGTGTTCTGCTCGGCGTGCCAGGGACATTCAATCGGCAAGGGTTGGCGCGAGACGGTGATGACGCGCCAGCCGAGGTCGCGAAAGCGCAGCGCGACGCCGTGCCCGATGCCACGGCTCGCGCCCGTGACGATGGCGGTTTTTTGTTCGGTCATGAGCAGGGATCAGGCGCCGCGCACGGCCTTGCGGGTGCGCCGCTGCAGCATCTGCATCAGCATGAAAAGGGTGGTGGAAAAGACGATCATGATGGTGGCCACCGCCGTCAGCGCCGGGGTCATGCTGTCGCGCAGCCCGGAGAACATCTCGCGCGGCAGGGTGCGCTGGTCCGGTCCGGCAATGAGCAGTGCGATTACCACGTCG
>CAYHDD010000163.1:0-6621 GCA_964355195.1 uncultured Rhodoferax sp.
GCCAAGGCCAGGGGCGCCATGATTTTCTGGGGCATGGGGGTCACCCAGCACGTGCATGGCACCGACAACGTGCGCGCGCTGATTGCCCTGTGCATGATCACCGGCCAGATCGGAAAGCCCGGTTCCGGCCTGCACCCCTTGCGCGGGCAGAACAATGTGCAAGGTGCCAGTGACGCCGGCCTGATACCCATGATGTTTCCCAACTACCAGCGCGTCACCGACACAGCAGCGCACGCCTGGTTCGAGAATTTCTGGGGCACCAAGCTGGACGACAGTCCTGGCTACACGGTGGTCGAGATCATGCGTCAGGTGCAGAAGCCCGAGGCTGACCCGCACAAGGTGCGTGGCATGTACATCATGGGTGAGAACCCGGCCATGAGCGACCCCGACCTGAACCACGCACGCCATGCGCTGGCTTCTCTTGAACACCTGGTGGTGCAGGACATCTTCCTGACCGAAACCGCCTGGTTGGCCGATGTCGTGCTGCCGGCCAGCGCCTGGCCCGAAAAGACCGGCAGTGTCAGCAACACCGACCGCATGTTGCAGCTCGGCCGCCAGGCCATCACGCCACCGGGCGAAGCGCGCGCCGATCTGTGGATCATTCAGCAAATTGCCAAAGGCATGGGGCTGGAGTGGGGCTACGCGGGGCCGGATCACGGTGTCGGCGAAGTGTTTGAGGAAATGCGCCAAGCCATGCACGCCTCCATCGGTGGCATCAGCTGGGAGCGCCTGCAAGGTGCTGGCAGCGTCACCTACCCCTGTTTGAATGCGGAGGATCCGGGCCAACCGACCGTCTTCACGGATCACTTCCCGACCGCCGATGGACGGGCCCATTTGGTCCCCACCACGCTGATCGCCGCCAATGAAGAACCCGATGCCGACTACCCGCTGGTGCTGATCACCGGGCGTCAACTGGAACACTGGCATACCGGCAGCATGACGCGCCGCGCTACGGTGCTGGATGCGCTGGAACCGCAGGCCAGCGCCTCGGTCAATGGCCGCGAGCTCGAACGCCTGGGTGTCGTCGCCGGGGCCATGGTTCGGCTGCGTTCACGTCGCGGCGCGCTGCAAGTCTCCTTGCGCCGCGATGACGGCACGCCCGATGGCACCGTCTTCATGCCCTTTGCCTACCGCGAGGCGGCCGCCAACCTGCTGACCAACTCGGCGCTCGACCCATCGGGCAAGATACCGGAGCTGAAGTACTGCGCGGTGAGGTTTGAAGTGACCGCTGATCTTGAATAGGTTTCAGCCCCCTTGAAAACCCGCAGGCAGTCCCTACTCTGATACGGGTCGGGGTATGTTCCCCCCGGGAAGCTGCGTATGACTACACAAACATCCTTTCACATCGTCTGTCCGCATTGCCACACCACCAATCGCGTGCAGGCGGTTGACCTGGCGCGTGCGCCGGACTGCGGTCAGTGCCACCGGCAGCTCTTTGAGGGACACCCGGTGTCGCCCGACGAGGCGGCCTTCGAGCGCCACCTGAGCCGCGACCAGATTCCCGTTTTGGTGGACTTCTGGGCACCCTGGTGTGCGCCGTGTCGCCAGATGGCGCCCGCCTACGAGCAGGCGGCGGCGCAACTGGAGCCCCAGGTGCGCGTGCTGAAAGTCGACACCGAAGCCATAACCAGCCTGGGGGCGCGTTTCAACATTCGCAGCATTCCGACCCTGGTACTGTTTCAGAACGGGCGCGAAGTGGCGCGGCGGGCTGGCGCGTTGGGTGCCAACGACATCGTGCGCTGGGTCAGATCAAACCTGTAGCGTCGCGGCATCCTGATCAAGGCTGCCAGCGACGCCATGCGGGCGCTCAGTACAGGGTCGCCAGCGAGGCGGGGGAGAAGTCAATCAATTCGTCAAGGCGAGCGTCACGGATCTTCAGCGCCCACTGCGGATCGTTGAGCAGCGCGCGCCCCACCGCGACCAGATCGAAGTCGCCGCGGTCGAGCCGTCGCAACAGTTCGTCCAGCGAGGCCGGTTTCGAGCTTTCGCCGCCAAAAGCGGCAATGAAGTCGCCGCTCAGGCCGACCGAGCCGACCGTGATGGTGGGCGTGCCCGTCAGCTTCTTGGTCCAGCCGGCAAAGTTCAAGTCAGACCCGTCGAATTCTGGCTCCCAGAAACGCCGCTGCGAGCAGTGAAAGAGGTCGACCCCGGCGTCGGCCAGCGGGCGCAACCAGGCTTCCATCTCCTGCGGCGTCTGCGCCAGGCGCGTCGTGAAGTCCTGCTGCTTCCACTGCGACAAGCGAATGATCACCGGATAGTCGGGGCCGACGGCGGCGCGAACCGCCCGCACGATCTCTGCGGCGAACTTGCTGCGTTCGACCAGTGTCGCACCGCCATAGCTGTCGCTGCGCAGGTTGGTACCTTCCCAAAAGAACTGGTCGATCAGGTAACCGTGCGCGCCGTGCAGCTCGATGGCGTCGAAACCGAGCGCTTTGGCGTCGGCGGCGGCGCGCGCAAAGGCGCCGATGGCATCACCAATGCTGGCGTCGCTCATCGCTTCACCGAGCGGTTTGCCAGGAGAGGAGAGGCCGGACGGCCCTTCAAACGGCCCCGGCGGCAGCCAGTCGGTGCGACGGTTGCGCACGGCCCCCATGTGCCAGAGTTGCGGCGCCATGACGCCCCCGGCCTGGTGCACCTGGTCGATCACCTGCTTCCAGCCTTTGAGCGCATCCTCACCCCAGAAGCGCGGCACATTGGGGTCGTTGGAGGAAGCCGGACGCTGAATCACCGTGCCTTCGGAAATGATCAAGCCGACGGCGGCCTTGGCCCGGCGCTCGTAGTAGTCAGCGACCTGCTTCGTGGGCACACCGTTGGGTGAGAACGAGCGCGTCATCGGCGCCATCACGATCCGGTTTGGCAGCTTGAGCGTTTTGACCTGAAACGGGCGCATCAGAGAGTCGAGTGACATGGAAAGCTCCTTTTTGTCGGTGAAAGTGCTGGCGCAGCGCAGCATGCAGCCCGATCTTAAATGCTGGACAATTCGCGACATGATTTCTTCCCATGCCCTGCAACTGATTCAATCCCTGGTTCGCATGAATACAGTGAGCCAGAACTCCAATCTGGAGCTGATTCACTTCGTGCGTGACGAACTGGCGCAGCTTGGCGTGTCGAGTCGCCTGAGTTACAACGCCGACAAGACCAAGGCCAATCTGTTTGCCACCCTGGGCGAGGGTAAGACCGCCGGTGTCATTTTGTCCGGTCATACCGACACGGTGCCCTGGGACGGTCAGGACTGGTCGATGGACCCGCTCAGTGCCGTCGTCACGCAGGAGCCCGAGCCGCGTTTGTATGGACGTGGCAGCGCCGACATGAAAGGCTTCATCGGCGTCGCGCTGGCCCACGCCGAGGCGTTTCTGAACAGCCCGGCACCGTTTGCCGTGCACCTGGCGTTGAGTTACGACGAAGAGGTCGGCTGTTTTGGCGTCAAGGAACTGATTGCTGATCTGCGCGACGCCGGGTTCAAGCCGCTCGCCTGCATCGTGGGCGAGCCGACCGGCATGGTGCCGGCCATTGCGCACAAAGGCGTCTACCGCTACAAGTGCTGCGTGCGTGGCAAGGAGGCACATTCTTCGTTGACGCCGCAGTCCGTCAATGCCATCGAAATGGCGGCGCGCCTGATCGGCAAGCTGCGCGACATGGCCGAGGGATTTCAGCGCAGCGAGCCGCGCTATGCCGGCTTTGACGTGCCGTTCTCGACCGCCAGCGTCGGTCAGTTTCAGGGTGGCATTGCCGACAACGTGGTGCCGCGTGACGCCTGGTTCCGCTACGAATTCCGCGACCTGCCGACCGCCAGCGCCCTGGCCATGCAGGCGCAGTTGGTGTCGGAGGCACGCGCCATGGAGGCGGCCATGAAGGCGGTGGCGCCGCAAGCCGGTTTCAGCTTCGAGACGATTTGTGAGATCCCCAGCTTTCTGGGCAGTGCCGATGAGCCTGTCACCAAGCTGGCGCAGCGGCTGGCCGGCCACAACAACATCACGCAGGTCGCTTTTGGGACCGAAGCCGGCCTCTTCAAGCACGCCGGCATCCCCAGCGTGGTGTGCGGACCGGGTCATATTGCCCAGGCGCACCAGGCCGATGAGTTCGTCAGCCTGGCGCAGCTGGCCCAGTGTGCGCGCTTCATGCAGGGTCTGGCGGCTACACGCACCCTGGACCCGGACTCGTGAAGCGCAGGGTTTGAAAACCACACAGCACACCGCTGGATCGCCAATCCGTTACAGTGCCGCCAACCCATGACCAGCGCCCGTCCCGAATTGAAAGTTGCCGTTGTCATGCGCCGTGAGCGCATCACCGGTGCCATGAGCCGCTGGCAGAGCTGGCGCTGGTTGCCCTCCGAGGTACTGGCCGACGAGGGCACCTTTGGCGAGGCCGCGCGTCTGCTATACAAGGATGACCACGAAGAACGGTGGCTGCACCCCGGCTACGGTGTTGAGTTGTTTGGGGATGACCCCGAGGGTTACTACCTGAATGCCAGCGCCGAGGCGCCCTGCTGGTTCGTCTTGTGGCGCATGCAAGAGCACTCCGACCCGGTGCAGGAGGCGTTGGCGAGGCCGGTGATGGTGAGCCTCAGCTACGCCGATGCAGCGCGCTGGCTCGATGCCCAGGAGACCGTCGAGCAGCTGGCCGCGCCGCCCGAGGTGGTGCAATGGTTGCGCGCCTTTGTGGCCGAGCACCCCGTGGCCGAGCAAAAGCGGCGTCGCCGTCCACAGAGCTTCAGGGCCCTCAATGAGCGCTTCTCGGAACCCAGCGGCACAGACGGGCCCAAAGCTCAGGGCGACTCGCATGGCTGACAGTTTTCTTGGCCGTTGGTCGCAACGCAAGCAGGCGCTGCGCGAGGGCAGGGCGCTGGAGGAGCCGAGCCCGCCTGTGCGGACGCCGGCTGCGCTGGTCGAGCCCGAGCCGAGGCTGGCGCCCGTGGTGGAGCCGGCGGGCACAGCGCCAGCCCTGACGCTCGAAGATGCGGCGCGCCTCACCCCGGATTCGGATTTCAAGCCGTTTGCGTTGCCCGACGTGGCGCCCGAGGTGCGCAACGCCGCCATGAAGAAACTCTTTTCCGATCCGCACTTTGGTGTGATGGATCGGATGGACGTGTACATTGACGATTATTCGTTGGCCGACCCGCTGCCCGCCACGATGCTGCGCCAACTTGCCAGCGCCAGTTTTCTTCAACTGTTTGATGAAGACCCCAAACCCGCGGACAGCCTGTCCGCAGCAGATAACCCAGCGCCCGCGGCTGCCACCCAACATGACCACACTGATTTGCGACTGCAACCAAACGATGCCGCTCAACCCCAGGAGCCTGGGCGCGGCACTCAATGAATCCCTGACGCTGCACTCCAGCTTGTGTCGGCGCGAGTCTGGTGACTTTGTGCAGGCCTTAAGCAAGGGTGAGCCGCTGGTCGTCGCATGCACTCAGGAAAAGCGACTGTTCAGCGAGCTGGCGCAGCAGACTGCTGGCAATTCGTCGGCCAGCGCGGCCTACGCGCCGATTCGCTTTGTCAACATCCGCGAGACGGCAGGCTGGAGCCGCGACGCCGCACAAGCCAGTCCAAAGATCGCAGCGCTGCTGGCGGCTGCGCACTTGCCGGAGCCGGAGCCGGTCTCGACGGTGAGCTACAAGAGCGCCGGACGTTTGCTGATCATCGGTGAGTTGGGTGCCGCCGAACGCGCCGCTGAACTGCTGGGGGATGACTTCGACTGCACGCTGTTCAGCCAGGGTGCGGGCGCTGGCTCGGTCCAGCAAGAGCGGCGCTACCCGGTGCTGGGCGGCCAGATCGAGTCGCTGAGCGGTTGGCTCGGCGCCTTCGAGCTGCAGTGGCAACGCAATAACCCGATTGACCTGGACCTGTGCACGCGCTGCAATGCCTGCCTGGCAGCCTGCCCGGAAGACGCCATTGGCCTGGATTACCAAATCGACCTGGCCTTGTGCAAGTCGCACCGATCCTGCACCAAGGTCTGCCAGGCGGCTGGTGCGATTGATTTCAAACGTGCGCCGCGGAGCGCCAGCGAAAGCTTCGATCTGGTGCTTGATTTGCGCGCCACACCCGCTTTTTCGCAACATGCGCTGCCGCAGGGCTATCTGCGCTGGGATGGCCGCGACGTGGGCGTGTTGCTGCAGCTGCGCCACCTGATTGGTGAATTTGAAAAGCCCAAGTTCTTCAACTACAAGCAAAACCTGTGCGCCCACAGCCGCAGCCAGAAGATCGGCTGCCAGGCCTGCGTTGACGTTTGCTCGGCCAGCGCCATCAGCAGCGAAGTGGACCTCAAACGCATCAAGGTCAACCCCAAGCTGTGCGTGGGCTGCGGCACCTGCACGACGGTTTGCCCGAGTGGCGCCCTGAGCTACGCCTACCCGCGCGCGAGCGAGCAGGGGGTCAAGCTCAAGACCCTGCTCGGCACCTACTCGCGCAGCGGCGGGCGTGACGCGGCCTTGTTGCTGCACAGCCAGCAGGCTGGATCGCAGTGGGTGGCAGATCTGGGCCGCGCGGCGCAGCTGGACGGCGCCAGTCTGGGCAAGACGGCAGGGCAGGCCACGCTCGGCGTGCCGGCGCGTGTGCTGCCGCTGGCGCTGTGGCATACGTCCTCGGTCGGACTGGAGCTTTGGCTGACGGCTGTTGCCTATGG
>CAYHDD010000164.1:0-6607 GCA_964355195.1 uncultured Rhodoferax sp.
GGCGGCATCGCCAACATGAATTACTCGATTTCGAATAATGCCGAGTATGGTGAGTATGTAACCGGTCCCAAGATCATTACGGCCGCCACGAAGGATGCCATGCGCCAATGTCTGAAGGACATTCAGACCGGTGAGTATGCGAAGAGCTTCATTCTTGAAAACAAGGCTGGTGCGCCCACGCTGTTGAGTCGTCGGCGCTTGATGTCAGAGCATCAAATTGAGCAGGTTGGTGACAAACTGCGCGGCATGATGCCCTGGATCAAGAAGAATAAGCTGGTCGACCAGAGCCGCAATTAGGCGGACTGGCGAGCGAAGCAAGGGCCACCGCGGTGGCCTTTGTTACTATCTGCGGCTGGAGGTCGATTCTATGCACGATGGGAAAGAAGCTGAATTTGCGCAAAGCAGTGAGATGAGCGTGAGAAAGCGCCGCAAAGGCATCTATGTGCTGCCGAATCTGTTTACGCTGGCGGCGTTGTTTGGCGGCTTCTATGCGATAGTGATGGCAATCAACGGTCGCTTCGATCTGGCGGCCGTCGGCTTGTTTTGCGCCATGGTGCTGGACAGTCTTGATGGACGCGTAGCGCGCATGACCCATACGCAGAGCGCGTTCGGTGAGCAGATGGATTCCCTCTCCGACATGGTCTCATTTGGTGCGGCGCCGGCGCTGATTTCGTACGTTTGGGCGCTGAAGAGTTTGGGCCGCTGGGGCTGGGTTGCAGCTTTCGTCTACTGTGCTTGTGCGGCGTTGCGGTTGGCCCGATTCAATGTCAATACGGGCGTGGTTGACAAGCGCTACTTCCAGGGGCTGCCATCACCGGCAGCGGCAGCATTGATCGCTGGTTTTATCTGGCTGATGACTGAGTCAGGCTTCAAAGGATCTGATGTACTGTGGGGCGTTTCCGTCTCATGGATCATGTTCGCACTGGCCTTATATGCTGGACTGACGATGGTCACGAATGTGCCCTTCTACAGCTTCAAAGAGTTTCACATGAAAAGGAGTGTGCCTTTTACTGTGATTGTTCTCACCGCCTTGGTGATAGCGGGTATCAACATTGATCCGCCGATCGTTCTCTTCTGCATCTTCGTGGCGTACGGGCTGAGCGGGTATGCGGTTTATGTCTGGCGAAAGGCCAAGGGCGTTCAAACCAGCGTGATCAGTATTTCAACCGATGAGCCTGATGAACGTGGGCTTCATGATTGAGTCAAAGGCAGGCGGGAGGGCCAGCATGACTGTGGCGTGCCTCAAGTGTGGTACATTGATGGCATGAAGACGAAGTTGCTAACGCTACTGCTATCGCCAAACGGGCGGAGACGGTAGCGCACGCGCTCACCCAAACCAATAAGCCCGCATGCAGCCGCAGCGGGCTTTTTTTTATCTCATGTTTTTCAAAACGCCAATTCTGAGGCCAAACGGAGAAGACAGATGAACGAAAAATTAGTGATTTTCGACACTACGTTGCGTGATGGCGAGCAGTCGCCCGGTGCGTCCATGAACAAGGACGAAAAACTGCGCATTGCGCGCCAGTTGGAACGCTTGAAAGTGGACGTTATTGAGGCTGGTTTTGCCGCTAGTTCGATCGGTGATTTTGAGGCGGTGCAGTGCATTGCCAACGCCATCAAGGACACCACCATTTGCTCCTTGTCGCGTGCCAATGATCGCGACATCTCGCGTGCCGCTGAAGCGTTGAAAGGGGCAAATAGCTCGCGTATTCACACCTTCATCGCGACGTCGGCCTTGCATATGGAGAAAAAGCTGCGCATGACACCCGATCAGGTGCTTGAGCAGGCCATACTGGCGGTGCGCTTTGCGCGCAATCTGGTGGCGGATGTGGAGTTTAGTCCGGAGGACGGCTATCGTAGCGACACCGACTTCCTGTGTCGCGTGCTGGAGGCAGTGATCAAGGAGGGTGCGACGACCATCAACGTACCCGACACGGTGGGCTATGCCATCCCCGAGCTGTATGGAAACTTCATCAAGAATCTGCGGGAGCGCGTCCCAAATTCTGACAAGGTCATCTGGTCAGTTCATTGCCATAACGATTTGGGCATGGCAGTCGCGAATTCCCTGGCGGGCGTAAAGATTGGTGGAGCGCGGCAGGTTGAGTGCACCATCAACGGACTCGGTGAGCGCGCGGGCAACTGTAGCCTGGAGGAGATAGTGATGGCGGTCAAGACCCGACGTGACTATTTCGGACTGGATGTGGGGGTTGACACCAAGCACATTCTGGCGGCGAGCCGGATGGTGAGTCAGACCACCGGCTTTGTCGTTCAGCCCAACAAGGCGGTGGTCGGAGCCAACGCTTTTGCACACGCTTCGGGCATCCATCAGGACGGGGTTCTGAAGGCGCGCGATACCTACGAAATCATGCGCGCCGAGGATGTTGGCTGGAGTACCAACAAGATTGTTCTTGGCAAACTCAGCGGGCGCAATGCCTTCAAACAGCGCTTGCAGGAGCTCGGCGTGCAGTTGGAGAGTGAATCGGACATCAACAGTGCGTTCGCCAGATTCAAGGAGTTGGCTGATCGCAAGAGCGAAATTTTCGATGAGGATATTCTTGCGTTGGTGAGCGACGAAGCAGTCACACATGACAACGAGCAATATCGCTTCGTTTCGCTGTCGCAACGCAGCGAAACAGGCGAGCGACCCCAGGCAAGTATTGTCTTCATCGACAGTGGCAAAGAGGTCAAGAGCGGGTCCGACGGGAACGGCCCTGTGGACGCCTCGCTGAAGGCGATTGAGGCGCACGTCAAGAGTGGCGCCGAGATGGTGCTCTACTCTGTCAACGCAATCAGCGGTTCAACAGAAAGTCAGGGTGAAGTGACGGTTCGACTGCAAAACAGTGGCCGCGTGGTGAACGGCGTTGGGGCGGATCCAGATATTGTTGTGGCTTCTGCCAAAGCTTATCTGAGCGCGCTCAACAAGCTGCAAAGCAAGGCCGAACACGTAGCGGCGCAGGGCTAGCGGCAACTGAGTTTGGTCCAGGGCACAGGCTTGGCAAGGTCGGACGAACTGTTGAGCAATCTTGCTGAGTCTGACCCGATCATCTGGTAGTCTTAGGTGTTCCGTTAAGAAAACATCTTAAGCGCTTGATTAAGCGGGACATTCTTGTATAAACTCGGCGCTTGGAGAAATTCTTCAACAGATCAGTTCATGTCTTCTTCTATTCAAACCGCGATTGGGAATACATTGCGTCGAATCTTCCTCTTCATTAGTTTGACGGTTCTCGTGTTGGTTACCTCTTTTTCGGAAGTGGCGGCAGCGCAGGATGCGCGAAGCGCCGCGAAGTCATCCAAAACTACTGTGGCGGCAAAGCCCAAGGTTACCAAGAAGAGGGCGCCTTCGAAAAAGCGCAAATCGGCGCGTGTTGCAGCGGTGTCAGCGCGGCCCTCCTTCGGGCAAATGGCAGGCTTGCACGGTGCGCATGATCCGCTTGATTTGAAATCGAGCGTGGCCTTGGTGATTGACCAGGATACCAACGAAGTGCTGTTTAGCAAGAATGACAAGACGGTGTTGCCGATTGCGTCCTTGACGAAGCTGATGACGGGCCTGGTTTTGAGCGATGCCCGTTTGCCGATGGACGAGGTGATCACCATTTCCCAGGACGATGTGGATACCGAGAAGGGCAGCAGATCGCGCCTGCGGGTCGGCACGGTTCTGACGCGGGGCGAGTTGCTGCACCTGGCGCTGATGTCAAGCGAGAACCGTGCCGCACATGCCCTGGGTCGCAGCTATCCGGGCGGTCTACCGGTCTTTGTCGGACTGATGAATGCGAAGGCGCGCCTGATTGGCATGAACGACACCAATTACGACGAACCCACGGGACTGTCCAGCCGGAACCAATCCAGTGCACGTGACCTGGTAAAGCTGGTCAACGTTGCCTACGGAGATCCAGTCTTGCGCGAATTGACCACGTCTCACGAACACCAGGTCGCCGTGGGCCGGCGTACGCTCCAGTATAGAAACACCAACCGACTTGTCAAAAACCCGTTGTGGGATATTGGCCTGCAAAAAACCGGCTACATCACTGAAGCTGGGCAATGTCTGGTGATGCAGGCGAAGATCGCCGGGCGCAAATTGATCATGGTCTTCTTGGATTCAGCCGGCAAACTCAGCCGCATTGGTGATGCGGAGCGGGTCAGGCGCTGGGTTGAGTCGGGACCGACCATGCGAGCAAAAACCTTGCCGACGGCGAGTACCGTGCAGGCATCGGAACTGCTCATCGAAGTTCCTGGCTAACGCTGCGCTGGGTCGCCGCGGTGGCCCAGAGTTGACGAAATTTCGCGTGCGGTAGACTGGAGCTTTGGCAGCCAGGCTTCTTCCAGACGTCCAGCCGGCGCGGAAATTGACAAGCCGGCAACCAGAACGCCTTGATCGTCGTAGATTCCGGCCGCCATGCAGCGTACACCAAGCTCCAATTCCTCGTTGTCATGGGCAACGCCATACTGGCGAACCTTGGAGAGTTCGCGTTCCAGTCCTGGCAACTGCGTCAGGCTGTTCTTGGTGTGACCCGTCAAACCGGTTCGCGTGGCGTAGGCCCGCACGCGTTGAGGATCGTCCGCAGCCAAGAAGAGTTTGCCTACCGAGGTCAGGTGCAGCGGCGCACGACCACCGATGGCGCGAACCACTTGCATGCCCGAGCGCTCGCTGTAAGTGCGCTCGATATAGACGATCTCATCGCCCTGGCGCATGCTCAAATTGACGGGTTGCTGGATCAACTTGTGAAGTTCGCGCATCGGAACCAAGGCGGCATCGCGAACATTGAGGCGGCTTTTCACCAGGTTGCCCAGTTCAAGCAGGCGCATGCCAAGCCGGTAGCTGCCGGGCTGGGGGTGTTCGACGAAGCGGCCGGTTGCCAAGTCATTGAGCAAGCGGTGCGTGGTCGACAAGTGCAGGCCTGACTTCTCGCTGATTTCCTTGAGAGAAATGGCCTCTTCGCGTGACGCCAAGACGTCGATCAGGGTGAACATGCGCTCAATGACCTGAACTGTGGGTGTCGGGGACAGGTTGGTATCTGTTTTTCGCATCATGGCTCCTGAACTGCTGGAGCCTATTTTATCTTGTGAAATGCTGATTTAGACTCGATGGGCACCGTGATCATGCTTGTGAGTCCAGACGCCATACGCCATCAGCAAGGTATTCAGCCGGTCGAAAGCGCGCCTTGTAATTCATCTTTTGGCTCTCGGCAATCCAGTAGCCCAGGTACAAAAAAGGCAATTGGAGGGCTTTGGCCTGGGCCAACTGCCACAGGATGCCGTAAGTGCCAAAGCTGCTGGCCAGGTCCGGTTCGTAGAAGGTGTAGACGCATGAAATCCCATCACGCAGCAAATCCAGTATCGAGACCATCTTCAAGGCACCTGGACTGCCGTCGACGAGTGGCTCCCTGAATTCAACCAGTCGTGAATTGACCCGGCTTTGCAGGAGAAATTGTGTGTATTGGGTGACGCTGTCGTGGTCCATGCCGCCACCCAGGTGCCTGCAACTCTGATAGCGCAGGTACAAGTCGTAATGTTCCTGGACAAAGCCAAAATCGAGTACTCGAGCTTGAAGTCCGGCATGCTTGCTCCATGCGCGCCGTTGGCTCCGGTCGGGCTGGAATTGATGGACCAAAACCCTTATTGGCTTACAGGCCTGGCAATCATCACAATAGGGGCGGTAACTGAACAATCCGCTGCGTCGGAAGCCTCGGTTGATTAACTCCGAATACACCAGGTCGTCAATCAGGTAGCCTGGCGTGGCGACCTGGGATCGGGCCTGCCGGTCCGGTAAATAGCTGCATGCGTAGGGCGCGGTCACATAAAACTGTAGCGCTTGCTGTGGAAGATCATCGAGACGGGTCACGCTGGTGCTGGCTCCAGTGGGTTCAGTCTGTCCCAATACTCGAGTGCGAAGCGCCAGGCTGGCGTCTCCTGCGTCAAGCCATTCGTCACATCTTCAAGAAACTGCTGGCGTGGCATTGCGCGAGCCCCGAGCGACGCCAGATGGCTGGTTTGCTGTTGACAATCGATTTGGGAGATGCCATGGTGGCGGCAGAAGGCCACCAGCGCTGCCAGGGCGGTTTTTGAGGCATCCGGGCGAAGGCTGAACATGGACTCCCCGAACACAGATTTTCCCAGGCCAACACAGTAGAGCCCACCCACCAGTTCGCCATGCATCCAGGTTTCGACGCTGTGCGCAAAGCCGGCTTCATGCAGGGCGCAGTATGCAGAAATCATGTCGGGCACTATCCAGGTGCCAGACTGGCCAAGGCGCGCGCTGCTGGCACAGGCTCGAATAACTTGCTCAAAGGCGAAGTCGATCCGAATTTCATACTCGGCGTGTCGGCGGAACTTTTTGAGTGATTTCTTGAATGAGGGGTGAAGTCGAAACTCAGAGCACGTGAGCACCATTCGAGGATCCGGGCACCACCACAAGATCGGTTGCCCTTCACTGAACCAGGGAAATATTCCTCGGCTGTAAGCGCTGCACAAAGTGGCCACATCCAGCGCCCCGCCAGCGGCCAGCAGACCGGGCGCTGGCGAGTTCGCGCGCCAAATCAAGCTGATCTCTGGAAAAGCCTGACCCGGGACAAGCCAATTCAGTTCAGGGGATTGGGAGGACATGGTCGCA
>CAYHDD010000165.1:0-6595 GCA_964355195.1 uncultured Rhodoferax sp.
CTGGGTCAGGAGTGGCGCCAGTACGAGGCCATTTTCCCGGCGCTGGCCAGGAGCAGCATTCAGCAGGTGAGTCTGGAGTGTTATCACTCACATGTGCCGCCGCATCTGATGGCGCTGCTGGACGGCAAGGACGTGATGGTGGGTGTGATCGACGTCGCCAGCGACGAGATTGAAACGCCGGACCAGGTGGCCGACACGATTGGCAAGGCCTTGCAGTTTGTGCCGAAAATGCGTTTGATTCCCTGCACCAATTGCGGTCTGGCGCCGATGAGCCGCGCGGTTGCCGTCAAGAAGCTGGAGGCGCTGGCGGCGGGCGCTGCACTGGCTCGCCAGCGCTACGGCGACGGGAGTACGACGCCATGAACTTGCCCGTCAACCCCTTCAAGCAGGCCCTGGCACAAAAGCGCTTGCAGATCGGCCTTTGGCTGGGCCTGGCCAGCCCCTACAGCACCGAGATCTGCGCCGGCGCCGGTTTCGACTGGCTGCTGATCGACGGTGAGCATGCGCCCAACGACCTGAACTCGATCCTGGCACAACTGCAGGTGATTGCCGCTTATCCGGCGTCACACGCCATTGCACGCGTGCCGGTTGGGCATGGCGACGTGGGCACGGCGCTGATCAAGCAGTATCTCGATCTGGGCGTGCAAACCATTCTGGTGCCGATGGTCGACACGGCCGAGCAGGCGCGCGACATCGTGCAGGCCACGCGTTACCCGCCGCAAGGTGTGCGCGGCATGGCCGGCGCGCGTGCATCGCGCTGGGGGCGCATCGAAAACTACGGTTTGCACGCCAATGAGCAGATTTGTCTGCTGGTGCAGGCGGAGACACAGACTGCGCTCGACAACCTGGACGCGATTGCCGCCGTCGAGGGGGTGGACGGGGTCTTCATCGGCCCGGCCGACTTGTCGGCTTCCATGGGTTTTGTCGGGCAGCAGGACCACCCGCAGGTGCGTCAGGCGATTGAAGACGCCTTCGGGCGCATTGCGCGCGCTGGCAAGGCAAGTGGCATCCTGATGTTTGATGACAGCCTGGTGCGCCATTACATCGACCTCGGCGGCGTTTTTGTGGCGGTGGGCACCGACATCAGCCTGCTGGCCCGGCAAAGTACGGCGCTGGCGCAGCGCTTCAAGGGCGCTACCGGCGCTGCGGTGTAGGGGTGCCTGCGGCGCCGAGCACGCGCGGCTTCAGTACACCCGCAGCGGGTCGCAGCGACGGTTCGCAGCCGGTAGCTGGCTTGAAGCGGCGTCGACTGCTGTCGGATCAGCCCAGCCGAAGAAGGCGCAGATTTCGTTGCGCTGCTTTTGCGCGTCGGTGTAGCCCAGGCTCATCAGTTCGCGCGTGTAACTTGACTCGAACAACAGGTAGCTGGCGAGGGCAGCGCCTTTGACGTCGGCTCCCTTGATGGACACCCCGACGCCGCCGAGCATGGTGCGTACGGCAGCTGGCAAGCCGCCCACATGGCGCGCGGCAATGTCGTCCAGGCGTTGCGAGGGCGAAATCAGCAACAGGTCAATCGGGCGCAATGCAGTGTTCTTGCGTGCCTCCGGCGGTACCAGGGCCATGGTCAGGTTGATGCGGCGCACGCGTTCGACGTCGACCGCCAGCGCATCCAAAAAGATGCTCGACAGGGTGTGCCCGGCAATCTGCGCCAGCGAAGGGTAGCTCAGGGTGGCGTTCAGATTCGGATCATTCTTGGGCTCGACCATGCGCCCGACGCCGATCACGAGAATCCGGTCAGCGCCCAGATGAATCGCTGGTGCCACCGGGGCCGACTGGCGCATCGAACCGTCACCGAAGTACTCGCTGTGACCGTCTATGTCCAGGGCGGTGGCCGGAAAGACGAAGGGTATCGCCGACGAGGCCAGCAGGTGGGCGTAAGTGATGCGGTCGCGTACCGCGCGCCGACGCGAGCGCACCCACGGCTGGATGCTTTCGTCGGCCTCAAAAAAAGTGATGTGCTCGCCTGTACCGTAGCTCGAAGCGGTGACGGCCAGCGCCCGCATGTGACCCTGGCGGATCAACCCGGGCAGACGTTCCAGCGGTGCCATGTGGTGCAACAAAGCCAGCGCCGGCGCATTGTCAAGCAAAGAGCGCGGCTTCATGTGGCGCCACTTGGCGATCAGCCAGCCGAGTGACAACAGCGTCATCAGGGTTGCGCCCGAGCGCAGCATGCTGAGGGAATCGGCCCGGTAAACCTGATCGGCGTGAATGTTCTGCCAGACGTCAACGATGTGGCGCACGGCGCCGTCAAAGTTATCCGCGCCGCAGGCCAGTGCCGAGGCGTTGATGGCGCCTGCCGACGTGCCGGCGATGATCGGGAACGGGTTGGGCTGGTCGAGCGCGCCGCACTGTTTGCGAATATCGGCTAGCGCCTCCAGCACACCCACCTGGTAGGCGGCGCGCGCGCCGCCGCCGCTCAAAAGCAGTCCGGTGGTAGGGTTTGGAGGGCCGTTACTTGACATGGCATCAATAAGACATGATTTGATTATCCTACGGCATCCAAGGGCACCCCATTGTTAGCTAGACTACAGTCTTACAGGAGTAATCAATGACCGTGACAGAGCAACAAGTATTGGACGCACTCAAGAGTGTCGTCGACCCCAACACCGGACGCGACTTCGTGTCCTCCAAAGCCATCAAGAACCTGAGCGTGAGCAATGGTGATGTGGCGTTTGACGTCGAACTGGGTTATCCCGCCAAGAGCCAGGCGGGCGGGTTTCGCAGCGCCCTGATCGGCGCCGCCCGCACCGTGGCTGGCGTCGGCAATGTGTCGGTCAATGTGAGCTCGAAGATCACTGCGCATGCTGTGCAGCGTGGTGTACAGCTCTTGCCCAAGGTGAAAAACATTGTGGCCGTGGCCTCCGGCAAGGGCGGTGTCGGCAAGAGCACCACCGCCGTCAATCTGGCGCTTGCGCTGGCTGCCGAGGGTGCCAGCGTCGGCTTGCTCGACGCCGACATTTACGGCCCCAGCGTGCCCATGATGATGGGCATCACCGGTCGCCCCGAGAGCATCGACGGCCAGACCATGGAGCCGATGGAAAACTACGGCGTGCAAGTGATGTCGATCGGCTTCCTGGTGGAGCAGGACGAGGCCATGATCTGGCGCGGCCCGATGGCAACCCAGGCGCTGGAGCAACTGCTGCGCCAAACCAACTGGCGCGACCTTGACTATCTGGTGGTCGACATGCCGCCCGGCACCGGTGACATCCAGTTGACGCTGTCGCAGCGCGTGCCGATGACCGGCGCCGTGGTGGTCACGACGCCGCAGGACATCGCCCTGCTGGATGCCAAGAAGGGCATCAAGATGTTCGAGAAGGTCGGCGTGCCGATCCTGGGCATTGTGGAAAACATGGCGGTTCATGTCTGTACCCAGTGCGGTCATGTGGAACACATTTTTGGTGCTGACGGGGGTAGAAAGATGGCTGCCGACTACGGCATGGACTATCTCGGTGCCTTGCCGCTGACGATGCAGATTCGGGTTCAGGCTGACAGCGGCAAGCCGACGGTCGTGTCTGATCCCGACAGCGAAGTCGCAGCCATCTACAAGGCGGTTGCGCGCCAGGTGGCGGTCTCGATTGCCGCCAAGAACAAAGATTTCTCAGCCAAGTTTCCGTCCATCAAGATTTCCAAAGACACCTGAGGACCAGGCCATGAGCGCTCCTGACCGCCCTTCGATGCTGCGCTTGTCGCAGCAGAAGGGACGGCAGGTGGATAGCGTTGCACAGGGCGAGGTTCGCGCGGTGATTGGCCTGGTGCCCACGGATGGGCATCGGCGTGATTTGCTGATCGAGTATTTGCATCAGTTGAACGACCGCTACCACGGACTGTTCGAGCGTCATCTGGTGGCTTTGGCGGCTGACATGCGCCTGGCGCTGGCCGAGGTCTGCGAGGTCGCGACCTTCTATCACAACTTTGAAGTCCTGCGTGACGACCAGCCGCCCTTGGCGCTGCCGGTACGCGTCTGTGATGGCCTGAGTTGCAGCCTGGCGGGATCGGCTGGACTGATGACCGAACTGAAGGCTGCACTGGGGCCGCAGGCACGGGTCAAGCGCACGCCTTGTCTGGGGCGCTGTGAGCAGGCGCCGGCCGCCCTGGTGGGGCAAACTGCGCTGCCTCGGGCTAGCACCGCATCGGTTTTGGCCGCTTGCCAGGCAGGACTCTTGGGCACCAGCCCGGGTTCTGTGCTGGACGCACCCGTAGCCGGCTTCGTCGGCTATCAGGCCTACCGCGCGGTCGGCGGCTACGCAATGGCGGCTTCGGTCGTGAATGGCGAGGACGCGGTCGAAGACATCTTGCAGAAGATGGAAGACTCGGGTTTGCGCGGGCTCGGTGGCGCCGGTTTTCCGGCTGGGCGCAAGTGGCGCATTGTGCGGGGGCAAACAGCGCCGCATGTCATGGCCGTGAATATCGACGAAGGCGAGCCCGGCACTTTCAAGGACCGCACCTATCTGGAGCGCGACCCGCATCGTTTTCTGGAAGGCATGCTGATTGCGGCCCAGGTGGCAGCCACCGAAGCCTGCTACATCTACCTGCGCGACGAATACCATGCTGCGCGCCAGATGTTGACCCGGGAAATTGAGGCCCTGCAAGCCGATCCACCTTGCCCCTTGCCCTACATCGAGCTGCGGCGCGGCGCTGGCGCCTATGTCTGCGGCGAAGAGTCGGCCATGGTCGAAAGCCTGGAGGGCAAGCGCGGCGAACCGCGTCTGCGTCCGCCCTATCTGGCCGAAGTGGGGCTGTTCGGGCGGCCAACGCTGGAACACAACTTCGAAACGCTTTACTGGGTGCGTGAAATTCTGGAGAAGGGCGCGTCCTGGTTCAGCGGCTTTGGGCGCCATGGCCGGCACGGGCTGCGCTCCTACAGCGTCAGTGGCCGGGTGCGCGAGCCCGGCGTCAAGCTGGCCCCGGCCGGTATCACGCTGCAGGAACTGGTGGATGAGTATTGCGGTGGCATGGCGGACGGGCACAGCCTGTATGCCTACCTGCCGGGCGGTGCTTCAGGCGGCATTCTGCCGGCGCATCTGAACCAGATTCCACTCGACTTTGACACTTTGCAGCCCTATGGCTGCTTCACAGGCTCGGCCGCCGTGGTGGTGCTCGGGCAGAATGATCTGGCGCGCGATGCGGCCTTGAACGCCATGCGCTTTTTTGCCTCCGAGAGTTGCGGTCAATGCACGCCGTGTCGGGTCGGAACGGCCAAGGCTGCGATTCTGATGAAGAGCCCGGTCTGGGATTGCGCCGTGCTGGAAGAACTGTGCAGCGTGATGGCCGACGCCTCAATTTGCGGGCTGGGACAGGCGGCGCCGAATCCGGTGCGCTGTGTGCAGAAGTACTTTGCCCATGAGATCGGTGGCTGAGGTGAGCAGCGTTGCTTTCAAACTCAATGGTGAGTCAGTGCTGGCGCAGGAGGGCGAAACCCTGTTCCAGGCAGCGCTGCGCCACGGTGTAGAGATTCCTCACCTGTGTCACAAGGACGGCCTGCGTCCGGCGGGCAACTGTCGCGCTTGCGTCGTTGAAGTTGCCGGCGAGCGCACGCTGGCGGCGAGCTGCTGTCGCACCGTCACTTCCGGCATGGACGTGCAGACGAGCAGCGAGCGCGCGCTCAAGAGCCAGCGCATGGTGCTGGAGTTGCTGCTGTCGGACCTGCCTGAGCCGGGCGCGGGCGCCAGGGCGGACGGTCGTGCGGCGCCGTATGGCGAGCTTGGTGAATGGGCCGAGCGCCTGGGTGTGGCGGCGCGTCCGGCGCTCAAGGAACTGCGCCGCGCGCCGGTGGTGGTCGATCAGTCACATCCGGCCATGACCGTCAATCTGGACGCCTGCATCCAGTGCACGCGCTGTTTGCGTGCCTGCCGCGAGGTGCAGGTCAACGATGTCATTGGCATGGCGCACAGGGGTGCGAACACCAGCGTTGTGTTTGATCTCAACGACCCGCTCGGCGCCAGTAGTTGTGTGGCCTGCGGCGAGTGCGTGCAGGCCTGCCCGACCGGCGCGATGTTGCCCAGCAATTGGGCCGAGGCGGCGCGCTTTGACAAGACGGTGGCGGCGGTGTGTCCGTTTTGCGGCGTGGGTTGTCTGCTCAGTTACCAGGTCCAGGGCAACCGGATTGTGGCGGTGCAGGGGCGCGATGGCCCGGCCAATCAGGGTCGGCTGTGCGTCAAGGGGCGTTTCGGCTTTGACTACGTCCACCATCCGCAGCGCCTGACAAAGCCCCTGATCCGGCGCAGCGATGTAGCCAAGGACAGCAACGTTCTGCGCGACCCGGACGACTGGGCCAGCGTTTTTCGCGAAGCCAGTTGGGATGAAGCTCTGGCGCTGGCGGCAGGAAAACTGAGGCAGCTGCGTGACACCCATGGCGCCAAGTCCCTGGCCGGTTTCGGCTCGGCCAAGGGCAGCAACGAAGAAGCCTATCTGTTCCAGAAGCTGGTGCGCACTGGTTTTGGCTCCAACAACGTTGACCATTGCACGCGGCTGTGCCACGCCTCCAGCGTCGCCGCGCTGCTCGAGGGCATCGGTTCGGGCTCGGTCAGCAACCAGGTCAATGATGTAGCGCATGCCGAGCTGATTCTGGTGATTGGCTCCAACACCTCAAGCAACC
>CAYHDD010000166.1:0-6592 GCA_964355195.1 uncultured Rhodoferax sp.
AGTCTTGTTCTCGTACGGGGACAAGTCTTTGGTGGGACGGGTGTCCACCAGAGAGCCGGGCAGGAAGGCGCGAATGCCATTGACCAACACGGTCAGGCCACCCTTGACTTTGCCGCTGGTCGTGCCGGTAACGAATTCGCCGGTTTCGAGCGCTTTTTCCAGGCTCATCCAAGAGGCCAGCCGTTTGGCGGTGTCACGCGAGAGGATAGTATCGCCGTAGCCGTTTTCGATCGAGCCGATGGCGACCGAGACGAAGTCGCCAACCTGGACTTCAATTTCGCCCTTGTCGCTCTTGAATTCTTCAAGCGGCACATAGGCTTCAGATTTGAGGCCGGCGTTGACGACGACAAAACTGTGCTCGATACGGATCACCTCGGCGGTGATGACTTCGCCCGGACGCATCTCAGTGCGTTGCAGGGACTCTTCAAACAGGGCGGCAAAAGATTCAGACATTTTTTGAGGCGGCATTGACCGCAGGCTAATTTGCGGTTTCATCCGCAGTTTGGTTCATAGAACCACAACAGCAGTGCGCAATGCTGCGCGAAAGGGCTGTTGTGGACCGATTGCAGGCCCTTTGATTTCTCAATAAGCCTGCGTGCCCTGCCACCAACTCAAAACGAGTTCGACCGATTCTTCAATCGTCATACTCGAGTTGTCCAACGACCGGGCGTCTGGCGCCGGTCTCAGAGGCGCAACGCTCCGGGAGGAATCCCGTGCATCGCGCGCTTCCAGATCGGCGCAAAGAGATGGGAGTGTAGCTGAAATGCCCTTTGAAATCAACTGCTTAAATCGTCTTTGCGCGCGCTCTTCGGTGCTCGCGGTCAAGAACACCTTGAGTCCGGAATTTGGGAAGATCACCGTCCCCATGTCACGCCCGTCGGCCACGAGGCCGGGGAGTTGTCGAAAACGGTGTTGCAAGTCAACCAGTGCCAGCCGAACCTCAGGCAGCGCCGAGACCAACGAAGCGTTCATCCCAGCTTCTTCGGTGCGAATGGCTGCGCTGATATCGACCCCGTTCAACAGGACGCGATCCACCGTAAATTCAATCACCAAGTTTCGCGCAAGCGCGGCGATGTCTGACTCGTGAACGCTGTCCAGCGCCAAGCTCGCCTGCAGAGCGGCCAGGGCTGTGATGCGGTAGAGAGAGCCGGAGTCCAGAAGGTGGTAGCCCAGTCGCTTTGCGAGCATTGCGGCCAGTGTGCCTTTGCCGGAGGCGCTGGGGCCATCGACGCAGATCACCGGGATGGCCTCGGGCTCGGTATGAACCAACGAGAACAGCGCCTCAAAGTAATCGGGGAAGGTCTTGGCGACGCACTGCGGGTTTTCGATGCGAACGCCAAGTTGAGCCGGGTTGAAGGCGACCAGTGAAAAGCACATTGCCATCCGGTGATCGTCATAGGTGTGGATGCTGGCCGCTTTCCAGTCGGCGCTGCTGGCCGGAGGCGTAATCCGGATGAAGTCAGCGCCTTCCTCGACCGAGGCGCCAACTTTGCGGAGTTCGCAGGCCATTGCAGACAGACGGTCGGTCTCTTTGACACGCCAACTGGCGATATTGCGCAGGGTCGTGCTGCCTTGCGCATACAAGGCCATGATGGCCAGTGTCATGGCTGCATCCGGGATGTGATTGCAGTCCAGGTCGATGGCCCTGAGCGGCCATGCACCACGCGAGACCTCCAGCCAATTGGCACCGCCGACCACGCTGGCGCCCATCATTCGTGCCGCCTCGATGAAGCGAATATCGCCCTGTATCGAATCGGTCCCGACGCCCTCGATGCGCAGGGCGCTGCCGCCGTAAGTGCGCTCCGCAATGGCACCCAGTGCCACCAAATAGCTGGCCGATGAGGCGTCTGCTTCAACGTGCAGCGTGCCTGGAGAAATGAATTGACTGCCTGCCGCAATGGTGAAGCGTTGCCAACTCTCACGCAGCACCTGAATACCAAAGCGCGCCAGCAGGTTGAGTGTGATTTCGATATAGGGACGCGAGATCAGTTCGCCGACCACCTCGATTACGATAGTGCGCTCTGCCACCAGAGGCAAGGCGATCAGCAAGGCCGTGAGAAACTGGCTCGAGACATCTCCCCGGACACGGATCGGTCGCTCCAGTGAAAGGGTTGGTTGTCCTATGCGCAGTGGTGGATAACCGCTCTGTCCGAGGTACTCGATTTGACAACCCAGCTGACGCAGAGCATCCACCAGGTCACCGATCGGGCGTTCATGCATCCGCGCCACACCACTCAACTCGTAGTCGCCTCCCATCACGGCCAGGGCGGCGGTCAAGGGCCGAATGGCGGTCCCGGCGTTGCCCATGAAGAGCTAGGCGCTCGTGATGCGCGGTTGCGCGCCGATGCCCTCGATCCGGACCGTCGTGCCGTCCTTATGCACGCCGCAGCCAATCGCCTGCAAGGCATCCAGCATGACGCGCGTGTCGTCCGAATCGAGCAGGTCGTGCAGCACGGTGGTTCCCTGGCACAGTGCCGACAGTAGCAGGACACGGTTCGAGATGCTCTTGGAGCCTGGCAGGCGCACCGTGCCAGCGGCGGACTTCAGGGGCGGGAGGTCCAGAAATGCGGTCGAAAACATTATTTTTGACTATGACCCATGCGCCACTGGGCGCGGGTCAGACTGGCGTGGTCGATCATGCCTTCCAGCGCTTCGGCATTGCCACTGGCAATCATCAGCTCCAGGGCCTCCAGATTGCGTTGAAAAGTCTTCAGTTGCCCGAGCAGCTCTTCGCGGTTGGACAGCAGGATGTCACACCACATTCGGGCGTCGCTGGCCGCGATGCGTGAAAAGTCGCGAAAACCCGGCCCCGCCAGTGACAGGTATTCCTGCCCGTGGGGCTGTCCCGAAACCGCATTCATCAGCGCGAATGACAGCAGGTGCGGAAGGTGGCTGACGGCGGCAAACGCCGCATCATGCGACTCCGGCGACATCTTGACCACGTGGCAGCCGAGTGCGCTCCAAACGTCAATCGCCTGTTGCAGTTGTGCTGGCAGGGTCCGCTCGATCGGTGTCAGAACCACTTGCTTACCATGGTAGAGGGCGGCGTCTGCGTGCTCAACTCCGGCAACCTCGCGGCCAGCGACCGGGTGCGCTGGAACAAAGGAGCCGATTTGCTCACGCAGCGCGCGCCGGCCGGCATCAATCACATCGCGCTTGGTAGATCCTACGTCCATGATCAGCATGGCGGGCGTCACCAGGGGCTGGATGGCCTTCAAGGTGGCCTCGGTAGCCGCCACCGGCACCGCCAAAAGCACAATGTCCGAGCCTTTGACTGCCTGCGCCGCTGAGGCGGTTGCCTCGTCAATTACACCAAGGAGTTTGGCATGCTCGCTGGAACCCGGCGATTTGCTGTAGCCGACCACGCGCTTCACGAGTCCGGCCTGCTTCAGTGCCAGCGCAAAGGAACCGCCCATCAAACCGCATCCGATCAAGCCCAACTGTTCAAACATTATTGACCCACCGGATAAGTGCCAAGCACTTTGTAGAACGCAGAAAGGCTTTTCAGTTCATCGAGCGCCAGCGCAACATGCGGCTGCGCCGGGTGACCTTGAATGTCGATATAGAAATAGTATTCCCACTGGCCCGTGCGCGCAGGACGCGACTCGAAGCGGGTCATCGAAACACCATGTGTTTTAAGCGGCACCAACAAGTCGTGCACGGCGCCTGGCCGGTTGGGAACCGAGACAATCAGGCTGGTGCAGTCGTTCCCCGATGGTGCTGGTGTGGCCAGGGTTTGCGGTAGGCAAATGATGGCAAAGCGGGTGCGGTTATAGGCCTCGTCTTGGATCGCATACGCCGCCACATGCAGGCCAAACTGAATGGCGGCACGTTCGCTCGCCAGGGCTGCCCAGGCACGGTTTGTGGTGGCCAGTCTGGCCCCTTCGGCGTTGCTGGACACCGGGCGCCGCTCCACATGGGGCAGATGCCTTGACAGCCAGGCTTGGCACTGGGCCAGCGCGAGTGGATGAGCCAGCACGGCTTCAACCTTGTCGAGCGAGTTTTCCATCCGCAGCAGGTTGTGGCGAACCAGCAGGGTGACCTGACCGATGATGTGCGTGGGCGAGTTCAGGAACAAGTCCAACGAGCGTGTGACCATGCCCTCGGTCGAATTCTCAACCCCGACCACCCCAAACTGCGCGCTACCGGCCGCTGTGGAATGAAAGACTTCGTCGAAGTTGGCGCAATAGATCAGATCGGCGGCGCCGCCAAAAAATTCAATCGCGGCCTGCTCGCAAAATGTTCCAGCCGGCCCCAGCACCGCGACCCGTTGTGGTGCCTCCAGCGCCAGGCAGGCTGACATGAGTTCGCGCCAGATGGCTGTGACGTGCGAATTTTTCAGCGGACCCGGATTTGACTGCTGAATGCTCTCGATCACCTGGGCCACGCGGTCAGGCCGAAAAAACGCCGTCCCTTCACGCTTCTTCACTTCCCCCACCTTCTCGGCAACCAGGGCGCGGTCGTTGAGCAGCCTCAGTAATTGCTGATCGATGCTGTCAATCTGAACGCGCAATTCAGCAAGATTGGGCAGTGGCTGGGTTGGATCGCTCATAGATCAGCTTCGGCTGTTCTCGAATTCGTTCATGTAGTCCACCAGCGCCTGCACGCCTTGCATCGGCATGGCGTTGTAGATGCTGGCGCGCATACCGCCCACCGACTTGTGACCCTTGAGCTGGAGCAGGCCATGCTCACGGGCACCCGCAAGAAATGCGTCGTTGAGGCGCTGATCGCGCAGAAAAAATGGCACATTCATTCGTGAACGGCAGTTGCGCGCCACCTTGTTCAAATACAGCCGTGACTTGTCGATGGTCTCGTACAGCAGAACCGCCTTGGCCTTGTTGTGCGCCTCCAAAGCGGCCACTCCACCTTGGCGTTTGAGCCACTGGAACACCAGGCCTGCCATGTAGATGGCGTAGGTTGGTGGCGTGTTGTACATTGAATGGTTGTCGGCGATGGTCTTGTAGTTCAGGGCGCTCGGGCAGACGGGCAGTGCGCGGTCCAGCAGATCCTCGCGGACCATCACCACCGTCAGACCGGCCGGCCCCAAATTCTTCTGCGCACCCGCAAACGCCAGACCAACGCGCGACCAGTCGACGGGGCGTGAGGCGACGTGTGAGGAAAAGTCAATCACCAGTGGTGCGTCGCAGCCGAGGGCTGCGAGATCGGGAAGATCATGCCATTCGACACCATCGATCGTTTCGTTACTGCACAGATGGACATAGCTGGCACTCGGGCTGAGTCGCCAATTGGCCGGGTCAGGCAGTGTCGTGTAGCCGTCGGACTCGCTGCTGGCAGCGACATTTACGGTGCAGTACTTACGCGCTTCCTGTTGGGATTTTTGACTCCAACTGCCGGTGACCACAAAGTCCACCCGACCACCCCGTGACAGGTTCAAGGGCACTATGGCGTTTTCGGCCAGCCCCCCGCCCTGCATGAACAGAATCTTGAACTGCTCTGGTACCGCCAGCAGTTCCCGCAGATCAGCCTGCGCCAGTTCGCAAATTGATACAAACTCCTTGCCGCGATGGCTCATCTCCATCACGCTCATGCCGCTACCATGCCAGTTGAGCATTTCATTGGCAGCCTCGGTCAGCACCTCCTGCGGCATGGCGGCCGGTCCGGCAGAGAAGTTGTAAGGGCGAATCATGGGTGCTTGGAGTGAAGTCAAGTGCACGTTCAACTCTGTGCTTCAGTGTCGATGTCTCCCTCGGTCGCGTTGTCATCGGTGACCGGATTGGCATCGTTTTCAACAATGCGCTGCAAGCCGCTCAGCTTGGAGCCTTCGTCCAAGCCGATCAGCGTTACCCCTTGAGTGGCGCGTCCGAGTTCGCGAATCTCGCTGACACGGGTTCGCACCAGCACCCCCCTATCGGTGATCAGCATGATCTCGTCATCAGCATGCACCAGTGTTGCTGCCACCACCTTGCCATTGCGCTCGGACTGGGTGATGGCAATCATGCCTTTGGTGCCGCGGCCATGGCGCGTGTACTCGGTAATGCTGGTGCGCTTGCCGAAGCCGTTTTCGGTGGCTGTCAGAACGCTTTGCTGTTCGTCCTCAGCGACCAGCATGGCAATCACGCTCTGACCCTCTTCTAGCGTCATGCCACGCACGCCGCGCGCCTGACGACCCATTGGGCGCACGTCGTCCTCATCGAAGCGTACTGCCTTGCCGCCGTCGCTGAAAAGCATGACATCGTGGTTGCCATCGGTCAGCGCGGCGCCAATCAGGAAATCACTCTCGTCCAAATCCACCGCAATGATGCCCGCCTTGCGTGGGTTGCTGAACTCGTCCAGGCTAGTCTTCTTGACGGTGCCCATGCGGGTGCTCATGAACACATATTGATTTGCGGGGAAGCTGCGTTTTTCGCCAGTCAGCGCCAGCACAACCGTAATCTTCTCGCCTTCAGCGAGAGGGAACATGTTGACGATGGGTCGTCCGCGTGAGCCGCGCGATCCCTGTGGCACTTCCCATACCTTGAGCCAATACAGCCGACCCCGGTTGCTGAAGCACAAAATGTAATCGTGGGTGTTGGCTATGAAGAGCTGATCGACCCAGTCGTCTTCTTTGGTCGCGGTGGCCTGCTTGCCTCGG
>CAYHDD010000167.1:0-6566 GCA_964355195.1 uncultured Rhodoferax sp.
CATGAGTGCGGGCAACGGCGTACAGCACAGCGAGTTCAATCACGCCAGTGGCACGGTCACGCATTTTTTGCAAATCTGGATCGAGCCCGATGCGCCCGGCGGCGTGCCGAGTTACGAGCAAAAGACTTTTGCTGACAGCGAAAAAAGGGGGCAGTTGCGCTTGCTGGCCTCGCCGGATGGCGCCGAGGGTTCGGTCACGATCCATGCCGACGCACGCCTCTATGCAGGGCTGCTTGACGCCGGCCAAAGCGCCCAACTGGTGCTTGGCGCCCAGCGCAAGTGCTACCTGCATCTGGTGCGCGGCGAAGTTTCGGTCAACGGCGTCGCACTGAGCAGTGGCGACGCGGCGCTGATCGAGGCTGAGACGGTGGTCAGTTTGAACCATGCCATGGGCGCTGAAGTTCTGCTGTTTGACCTGCGACCCTGATCCTGGTTTTCGAGGAGGTCTGCATAGGGCAGGGCTCCGTTTTTCAACCGTTCTAAGGAGAGTTTTGAATGGCTAAAGTGGCTGTGGTTTTTCATTCCGGGTATGGGCACACCCTGCGCATGGCGCAGTCGGTGGCGCAGGGCGCCGACGGTGAGTTGGTCAGCATCGATGCCGACGGCAACTTGCCCGACAGCGCCTGGGAGACGCTGGCTGGTGCCGACGCCATCGTTTTTGGCTCACCGACCTACATGGGAAGCGTCAGCTGGCAGTTCAAGAAGTTTGCTGACGCCTCCAGCAAGGCCTGGTACACGCAGGCATGGAAAGACAAGATTTTTGGCGGTTTCACCAACAGCGCCAATGTCAACGGCGACAAGCACTCGACGCTGCACTACTTCATGACCTTGGCCATGCAGCACGGAGGCATTTGGGTCGGTACCGGTCTGAATTACAACAATACCAAAGCCTCGCAGCGCAGCGATGTCAACTACCTGGCCTCCTCCGCCGGCCCGATGGGCCAGACGGCCGGTGACGCCAGCGCACAGGAAATGAACGCTGGAGACCTCGAGACGGCACGCCTGTTTGGCGAGCGCATTGCGCAGATAGCAACACGTTTGGACGCCTGATCGCGCGTTGACCGGGTGCTTGCACACCAGCAGCCTGCCGGGCTTTGCACGCATTGCGCGGGCCAAGTCCGACCGGCGGCTAGACCCGCACGGGGGGAAACAAGGCAGAATGAGGATATTGGATCAAGACAATACCCTAGGGAGCTGCCATGAACAAGAAGATTGGATTGCTTTTCGCGCTGGCTTGGGCTGGTTGCTGCGCGGCGCAAACCGCTGAGACCGGGGTGGCCCCGGTGTCAGAGAGCGATTTTTTGAACGACATGCCGGTTGTCTTGTCGGTCTCGCGACTGCCCCAGCGGCTTGACGATACGCCCGGCGCGGTGACGGTGATCGACCGCCAGACGATCCGGCTTTCCGGTGCGCGTGATGTTGCCGATTTAATGCGTCTGGTGCCAGGCTTTCAGACCAGCATGTCGTATCAGGCGGCGGGTCCCCAGGCCAGTTACCACGGCGGCTTTGGCAGCTATTCCAACCGCATTCAGGTGCTGGTGGACGGGCGCTCGGCCTATTCGGTCTATGCGGTGGGCAGCGTCGAATGGGGTTTGCAGAGTGTCGCGCTGGAGGACATCGAGCGTATTGAAGTGCTGCGCGGCTCCAACTCGGCGGCCTATGGTGCGCGCGCCTTTCTGGGGGTCATCAACATTGTCACGCGCGACAGCGCCGATACCCTGGGCCCACAACTGAGCGTGACGCGCGGCGACACCGGCATTCACGCGCTGCGCACGAGCATGGGATGGGGCAGCGGCAACGCGAGCTACCGCCTGGGAGTCGACCGCCGCTCCGACGAGGGCCTGCTCGGAGCCAATGGGCACAACACGACCGACCGGCTCAATTTCCGTGGTGATTTGCGCCTGCCCGGCGGTGACGAGCTCCAGATGCGCGCAGGCGGCCTGACCATCGATGCGGGCAAAGGGCGCTCGACCAGCGCCGGCGACCCCTTGCGCGACACTCGTCTGGTGTCAGCTTACCTGCAATTTGATTGGCGGCGCAGCCTGGCGCCCGATCAAGACCTGGTCCTGAGTTACGCGCACACGCAAGAGGCCTACCGGGATGAATTTCCCTACTCCCTGATTCCACTGGGTATCAACGACAAGATTTTGGTGGAGGCCAGCGGCCTCTCCAACAGCGACACCCTGACGCTTCAGCACACCTGGCGCAGCGGTCTGGCCTTGCGCCTGGTATCGGGGCTTGAGTTGCGGCGCGAGCGCATCACTTCCAGGCCGGCTTACAACACCGATGCGTCGCTGCTGACTGACTTTTCACGCCTGTTTGCCAACCTGGAATGGCGACCGGCGAGCGACTGGGTGCTGAACGCCGGTGCCATGGCAGAGCACACCGGTAACAGTGGCAGCAGTCTGGCGCCACGGCTGATGCTGAATTGGCACGTCGCCCCGGACCAGACCCTGCGCATCGGCAGCTCCCGGGCTTTCAGGCCACCGAGCACGTTTGAGCAGTTTGCCGACGTGCGGCACCTCTGGAACGGTCATCTGCTGGAGGTGACGATTCTGGCCAGTGGCAAGGTCCGGCCAGAAAGTGTGCGGGCACACGAGTTGGGCTACCTGGGCAACTTCCCGGCCTTGGGGCTGGACCTCGATGTGCGAGTCTTTCACGAGCAGGTCAGCGACTTCATCATGCAGCTCAACGCCTCCAAACCCAGGGACTATGCCAATGTCGAGGCGTTTTTCATTCATGGCCTGGAATACCAGCTCAAGTGGCAACCCTGGCAGGGCGCGCAGGTCTCGTTCAACCAGGCTTACATCTACAGCAGCGTGCCC
Source organism: uncultured Rhodoferax sp. (assembly GCA_964355195.1). GTDB lineage: Bacteria > Pseudomonadota > Gammaproteobacteria > Burkholderiales > Burkholderiaceae_C > Rhodoferax. The sequence continues at coordinate 2,826 of CAYHDD010000167.1, forward strand.
TATCTGGGCCCGACCTCAGACTCGGGCCGCATGCTTGCCGCGCCGCGTCTGGCCAGCACACTGAGTTACTTCCAGAAGATGCCCGGCGGCTGGAATTTCAGCCTGCTGCATCAGGACCGTAGCAAGGTGACTTTGCAGGGGGCCGGGCAGGACGACCAAACGGCCATGACGCGCACCGACCTGCGCTTGGCTGCACCCGTGCGACTGGGCGGCAAGAATGCGGAACTCGCTTTGACGGTGCAAAACCTGGGTGCGCCGTACGCTGATTTTGAGCCTGTCTTCAAGTTTCAGCGGCGTGCCTTCGTCACTTTTCGCATCGATAACTAAGGCACTGCCTTGCTTCTGCGGCGCGTCCTGACAGTGCTCCTGGGCCTTTGGCTGGGGTGTTTTGCGGTCGTCGGCGTGCAGGCCGCGCACTCGGTCGTGATTGTCAGCAGTGAGAGCGGCGCCGCCTATGTCGAGACCGCGCAAACCCTGATCGAGGAACTCGAACGCAACGGCGTCGCACGCCGCGATGTGCTGCAAATGGCCAGCGCCGACTGGCCGCTTGCTGCGCCGCCGCCGGCCAGACTGTATGTGACGCTCGGTGCAGCGGCGGCTGCGGTGCTGAGCAAGTCGACCCTGGCGGCGCCGGTGCTGTGCACCTTGTTGCCGAGAGCCAGTTTTGAGGCCGCCCTGAAGACCAGCGGGCGCCAGCCGTCAGCGCAGTTTTCGGCGCTCTTTCTGGACCAGCCTTGGAGTCGTCAACTGGAGCTGATCCGCCTGGCCCTGCCCACAGCTCGACGTGTGGGCGTGCTGCGCAGTCGCGACGTGCCGAGCGAAGGATCGACGCTGAGAGCCGTCGTGCAAGCGCGCGGTCTGCAATTGACCGAAGGGATGGTCGGTCCGAGTGACTCGCTCTTCCCTGCAATCAAAGAGGTCCTTGAGGCCTCGGACGTGCTGTGGGCCCTGCCCGACGCAGAGGTTTACAACAGCAATACCGTGCAGAACATCCTGCTGGCGTCGTTTCGGGCCAGGGTGCCGATGGTGGCGTTTTCACCAGCTTATGTGCGCGCCGGCGCCTTGTTGGCCGTCCATGTGACACCGGCTCAAATCGGTTTGCAGGCAGCAATCCTGGCGCGTGCTGTGCTCGAAGGAAGGAGCCTGCCCGAGACGCCGATCCATTCAAGAGACTTTGAAATTGCCGTCAACGAACACGTGGCGCACTCCTTTGGCCTGACGCTCAATCCCCAAACGCTGCGCCTAAGCCTGCGGCGGCGCGAGAGTCTGCCATGAGGGGCGCCGATATCCGCAGTCGCATTCTGGTCGCTGCCATGCTGCCGGTGGGACTGGTCGTGTTGCTGCTGGTGACTGTGTTTCTGGTGACGCGCCTGGGTGACAGCGAGGAGGCCCACAGCCAGCGCTTGCGTTCTTTGGCGCGTCAACTGGCTGCCTCATGTGAATATGGGATGTTTGCAGGCAACCGGGAGCAGTTGCAAAGCATTGCGCTGGCCGCGCTGAGAGAGCCGGACTTGCGCTCCGTGACGATCGTGAATTTGGAGCACGAGGTGCTGGCACGCGCCGGTAACCCCGGCTATGTCATGCCGGGCACACTGGGCCTGCTGGAGAGCGAGCAGCGAGACCCGGAGAAGGGCGTCGATCTGCTGCTGCAGCCGATCAACGCAAGTCAGATCGAGTTGAACGACTTGTTTCAGAATCGCGCGCCAGGCACGTCCATCTCAGGGAAGATCTTGGGTCATGTTGTGATCGAAGCCTCGATCGAAAAGATGTCGCTGCGTCGCACCGAACTCTTGTGGCTGGGTTTTGTGCTCGGCCTTGGGGGCTTGTCGATGGGCGCCCTGCTGGCGTTGCGTTTGGGACAACGTGTGATCGGACCGGTGGCGGGTGTCTCGGAGATGGTCCGGCGCATAGGGCAAGGTGAGTTGACGGCGCGCCTCGAGATCCGGCCCGACGATCCCTTGCTTGAGTTGCGGCAGGGTCTCAACCACATGGCGCATCGACTGGAAGTCGGGCGTGATGACTTGGAGCGGCGCATCGCCGAGGCGACGCTGGAGTTGCGCGAGAAGAAGGAACAGGCAGAGACCGCCACGCTCGCAAAGTCGCGCTTTCTGGCTGCCGCCAGTCACGATTTGCGCCAGCCCACGCATGCCCTGGGCATGTTCGTGGCATGTCTGGCGCAGCTACCTCACGACGCCGAAACCCAACAGTTGGTCACCAATCTGGACCGTGCCGTCAACTCGATGCGCGATTTGCTCAGCAGCCTGCTCGATGCGTCGCGCCTGGATGCTGGCGTGGTTCTGTTGCAGATCAGGCCCTTTGCGCTGTCACGCATTTTTGAACAATTGGGCGCTGAATTGTCCATGACGGCCGTGACCAAGGGTCTGCGTCTGCGCATTCGACCGAGCCCGGTCTGGCTGCTGAGCGACCCAGCGCTGGTGTACCGTATTCTGTTGAATTTGCTGACCAATGCCTTGCGCTATACGCCCACTGGCGCCGTCTTGCTGGCCTGCCGCGCTAGCGCCGACGGCCAATTTGCGCGCCTAGAAGTCTGGGACAGCGGGATTGGAATTTCCCTTGAGGATCAGCAGCATATCTTCAAGGAGTTCTACCAGGTTGGCAATATCGAGCGTGATCGTGGCAAAGGCTTTGGCCTGGGTCTGAACATCGTTGAGCGCACGGCACAATTGCTTGGCTGTTCGGTCCAGGTGCGCTCGCGACCCGGCGTTGGCAGCCGCTTCAGCATTCAGCTGCCCCTGTCTGCGCCGGGGGCCGAGATCCACAGGAGCGAACTGCCAGCCAAAATTGCCGCTGACGACCTGGGGGGCCTGACGGTGCTGCTGGTTGAGGACGACGCGCTGTCGCGCCAAGCACTTGGCGGTTTGCTCGCCTCCTGGGGAGCCCGGGTGGTCGAAGCGGACGGACTGCCAATGGCGCTGGAGCGACTCGGGGCCGAGCTACACCCCGATGTGATCATCAGCGACTACCGCCTGCGCGATGGCGACACCGGCCTGGGCGTGGTGCAGCGACTGCGGTTGGCGGCCGGCCGGCAGATTCCGGCTTGCCTGATCAGCGGCGATACTGATCCCGGTCTGATGCTGAGCGCCAGGGAAGCCGGTTTGACGCTGCTGCACAAGCCCGTGCGACCCGCCAAGCTGCGCAGCCTGCTGCGCCGATTGACAAGCCAGGCAGGCGGCTAATTTCCAGCTTCTGGCAGTTCCACGCGGTAACCCGCTTGGGTCGCTGCAAGGACCGCCTGAATGCGGGTGCGCACGCCAAAGGCGCGCAACAGTGCCGATACATGGTTCTTGACCGTCTCGTCTGACACAAAAAGAAGTTCGCTGATTTCCGCGTTGGAACGACCGTCGAGCAACAGGCGCAGCACTTGCCTTTGGCGATTTGTCAGCGGCGGGCCAGCCGGACTGGCACCTGGTACGTCGGTGTCGCCGTCGTCCATCATGTCTGCGGGCACGCACACCTCGCCTGCCAACACCCGATTCAAAATCATCAGCAGCTCACTACTCAGGCTGGCCTTTCCGATGAAGGCGACGGCACCCCGGTCCATCACCTGGCGCACCAGACCACGATTGACCGAGCCTGAAACCATGACCACCGGGAGTTCGGGATGGTTTTGTCCTAACACGGTCAATGCCTCCAGGCCGTTCATGTCAGGCAGGCGGTAGTCAAGCAGGACCAGGTCCAGGTCCGGATGCAAATCGGCCAATTCGAAGGCGCGCGCGCAGT
>CAYHDD010000168.1:0-6548 GCA_964355195.1 uncultured Rhodoferax sp.
ATGTGGTGGCCTCCGTGACTGTCAGTTGAGTTGCGTATTGCGTGGCAACAGGCAAGGCCTGCGGGGAAGATGAATTATCGAACAAAGCCCATTCATTGGCGAGCGGCGCATACAGCTTGAAAAAGTTGCCCAGGCTGCGCCCAAACCGTCGCTTCACAACATCGCTGGGGACATCGTGCCCACCCAAGGCGACACCGGTTTGTCCGCAGCGTGATCCACCCGATCCGCCACAAAGTAGCCGGAGCCGTTCAAATGACGGCTCCACCACGACTTGAATCGCTTTCGAGCTATTGGGTTTCAGGCTTTCGACAAAGTCTTTGCCGCTGGTGGTGGTTCCAATCCAGCTCATTGGGTGTTGGGGCTAATTCCGCGCAGTCAACGTCCAGCCGCCATGAACCGCTTTTCCACTTCGTCTACAAATGCTTGGGCTTGTTGCACTGCCCACTGTGCTTCTTCTGTATCAATGGAGTCGCCTTTGTAGTCGGCGACCAGTCTCAAGTCTTCAGCTCTGTTGAGTGAACGGCCAAGGTCGATTGGGAACAGATTGGGCTTAACCAGGTGCAGAGAGAAGGCGACGATCAGCCCGCTGTGGGTTTTGGCGATTTCTGGTGGCACGGGTGCTTTGGACGCGATCAGTGCTGCGCGGGCTGCGTCAAACATCGCGTAGTAGGCACGGTTGCAAGCGCCATCGCCATCGTTGTCCTGCCAAAGTTTATGCGAGCTTGCGAGTGCGCGGCGGGCCTTTACCATCAGCTCCTACGCGTTCACAGTGCAATGCCCTCAATCGCGATGTTGTGCAGCAAGTGGGGGTTTGAATAGCACTCGGGGTTTGCCCATTCGCCTTCCCACACGGGTAGGGGCTGGATGCGGATGCCAGTGTTCAGCAGGATGTCGTAAGCAATGTCGTTCATTGCCATTTTGGTTTTGATGAAATGACCGGGCTTGCCTTTGAGGATGATGGCGACGTCTGCGTCGCTCTCCTCATGCGCGGTGCCACGGGCACGACTGCCAAACAAAATGGCTTGCTGCGTGGGATAGGCTTCGGCCACGCGTTTGACAAAAGCGCTTGTGGCTTTGATCGTGTCGGCGGATAGGTTTACGGCAGTCATTGGGCGGGGTGAATTGTTTTGAAAATTCCAGTGCTGTTGCCATTGTGCATCCAAGCTACTTCCCCCACCCATCCCTCAAACCCATCGCCAGATTGAACACCGGCTTCGCGCTGCTGTGATCGACGTGATCCGCGACAAAGTAACCGAGGCGCTCAAACTGGAACTTGTCATCAGTCTTCGCCGTGGCCGTTGGCGGTTTCACGATGGCGGCAATCACACGGATGCCAGGTTCTTGAGCACCTGCTTCAACACCTTCGGCTGTTGCTCGGCGATGGTGATCAGTGTGCGTGCTGCGCCAGACGGTTGTCGGCGGCCCTGTTCCCAGTCTTGCAGGGTGCGAACGGATACGCCTAGCAAGTTGGCAAATTCCGCCTGGGACAAGCCCGATTTCATGCGAGTCAGCGTGACGGCGGGAACTTCGACGGTAGCAACCACCTTGCCCTTGCCCGCTTTCATTTGGCGCACCGATAGAAGTAGTTCCGCACCAATGTCGCGCTTGGCATCGCGGGCGAGCAATTGTTTTTCAGTCATCGGCATTTTCAATCTCCTGCTTGAGCTGCTTCAATACACTGGCTGGGACGTTGTCGCGCGCGCTCTTGGCGCAGATCAGCAGCAGCCATATTTCGCCATTCGCAAGCCGATTGAAATACACCACACGCACGCCCCCGCGTTTGCCCGTGCCTTTGCGCGACCACCGAACTTTGCGTACACCACCTGACCCCGGCACTACTTCGCCCGCATCGGGCGCAAGGGCTAGCCACGTTGCAAATTCGCCTCTCTCGTCCTCATCCCAATAGTCTGGCCACAGGCCCTGAAAAAGCGGGGTTTCGACGATGGTTAGCATGGTGAATGAATTATACGGCTTTGCCGTATATATTGCCTACTTCCCCCACCCATCCCGCAACCCCACCGCCAGATTAAACACCGGCTTCGCGCTCGTGTGATCGACGCGATCCGCCACGAAGTAACCGATCCGTTCAAACTGGAATTTGTCATCGGCCTTGGCTGTGGCGAGTGAGGGTTCCAGCAAGGCTTGCACCACTTTCAGGCTGTTCGGGTTCAGGCCTTCGATGAAGTCCTTGCCGCCGGCGTCGGGTTGGGCGTCGAGGAAGAGGCGGTCGTACATGCGCACTTCGGCGCTGATGGCGTCGGCTGCGGCAACCCACGTGATGACGCCCTTGACCTTGACGCTGTTGGCGCCGGGGGTGCCGCTCTTGGTGTCGGGCAGCAGCCTGGCCTGCACTTCTGTGACCTTGCCATTGGCGTCTTTGCTGCAACCTGTGCACTCGATCACGTGGCCGTATTTAAGGCGCACCTTATTGCCGGGGAAGAGCCGGAAGAAGCCTTTCGGCGCCGCTTCTTCAAAGTCGCCGCGCTAGATCCACACTTCCTTGCCCATTTTGAAATGACGCAAGCCGAGGTCGGGCAGGTGTGGGTGCACCGGTGCGGCGCAGTTGTCCAGCGTACCGGAACCCATGACCTCGTCCCAGTTGCTCAGCACCAGCTTCACCGGGTCGAGCACGACGCAAGCGCGCGGGGCGCAGACGTCCAGCGTCTCGCGCAGGCAGCCTTCCAGCGTGGCGTAGTCGATCCAGCTGTCGCTCTTGGTGACGCCGATGCGCTCGGCAAAGAGCTGCATAGCCTCCGGCGTGTAGCCGCGTCGGCGCAGGCCGACGATGGTGGGCATGCGCGGGTCGTCCCAGCCGCTCACCTTGTGGTCGTACACCAGTTGCGCAAGCTTCCTCTTGCTGGTGATTACATAGGTCAGGTTCAGGCGCGCAAACTCGTATTGCCGGGGCGGTGGGGCGCTCAGCAGGCCTCCTTCAATCAGGCGCTCCAGCAGCCAGTTGTACCAGGGGCGCTGGTCTTCAAATTCGAGCGTACAAATGCTGTGCGTGATTTGCTCGAGCGCGTCTTCGATCGGGTGCGCGTAGGCATACATCGGGTAGATGCACCATTTGTCACCGGTATTGTGGTGGGTGGCGCGGCGGATGCGGTAGATGGCCGGGTCGCGCAGGTTGATGTTGGGGCTGGCCATGTCGATCCTGGCGCGCAGCACCATCGCACCGTCTTCATGCGCGCCGTCGCGCATCTCGCCGAAGCGCGCCAGGTTCTCTGCCGGGGTGAGCGTGCGAAACGGGCTATCGACACCGGGCTTGCCGAAGTCGCCACGATTGATGCGCATCTGCTCCACGGTTTGTTCGTCCACATAGGCCAGGCCCACACCAATCAGGTATTCTGCGGCGCGGTACATGAAGTCGAAGTAGTCGCTAGCGTGGTAGGGCTCGGCGTCGGCAGAGCCGTTCCAGTCGAAGCCAAGCCACTTGATGGCGTCCCGAATTGAGTTGACGTACTCCAGGTCTTCCTTTTCGGGGTTGGTATCGTCAAAGCGCAGGTGACAGATGCCGCCGTAATCGCGTGCCAGCCCAAAATTCAGACAGATGCTCTTGGCGTGGCCGATGTGCAGGTAGCCGTTGGGTTCGGGCGGAAAGCGGGTGCGGATCTTTGCCGCGTCGATGGCGCCGCGGGCATGGTGCACGGCGTCGCCCGGGCTGCCACCCCAGCGGCGCATCGCATACGTGCCTCTGGCCAGGTCCTGCTCGATGATCTGGCGCAGAAAGTTGCTGGGCTTGGAAGCTGTCGTATCGGAGGGGGGCAGGGTGGGGTCGCTCATGCGCTTGATTTTAGGTCACGGTGGGTGTTCAGCACGAGCGTCACCGACGTGAAGCAATTTCTGCCTATACTGCACCAATGTCATCGATTCAACTCGTGGACGTCTCCAAAGACTGGGGCACCACCAAAGCGCTGGAAGCCATCAACCTGACGATAGAACCCGGCACCTTCTGTGTCTTGTTGGGGCCGTCGGGCTGTGGCAAATCGACGACGCTGCGCATCATTGCCGGGCTTGAGTTTGCCAGCAGCGGCCAGGTTTTTGTGAATGGCCGCGACGTGACTGAGCAGCCGCCGGCGCTGCGCGGCATTGCCATGGTGTTTCAGAACTATGCGCTGTTTCCCCACCTGAACGTGGCAGACAACATCACTTTTGGCCTCTCCGTGCGCCGGGTTGAAGCCAGCGAGGCGGCGCGGCGCCTGGCGACCACCGCCGAGCTGCTGGGTCTGGAAAAACTGCTCGACCGCAAACCTTCGCAGCTGTCAGGCGGGCAGCAGCAGCGCGTGGCGTTGGGGCGCGCGCTGGTGGCGCAGGCCAAGGTCTGCTTGATGGACGAGCCACTCTCCAACCTCGACGCGCAACTGCGCCAGGACATGCGCCGCGAACTGCGTGAGCTGCAACAGCGCCTGGGCCTGACCGTGGTTTACGTCACGCACGACCAGACCGAGGCCATGAGTATGGCCGATCAGGTGGTGCTGCTGAACAAGGGCCGCATCGAGCAATGCGCGGCACCGCGCGAGCTGTATTCGAGCCCGGCCAGCACCTTTGCGGCGCGTTTTATCGGCACCCCGGCCATGAATCTGCTGCGCCTGGAAAGCGGTCACATCGCGGGCAGTCAGGTGGCCGTGCCACATGCGGGCGCCTTGCTCGGCATCCGGCCCGAGTCAGTGTCGCTGGGCGGCAGCGTCGCGGCCACCGTGCAAAGCCTGGAGTACCTCGGCGCCGACCTGGTATTGCGCTGCGCCGTGGGTTCCGAAGTGATCACCGTGCGCGCTGATGGCAAGTGCCAATTGGCGGTCGGCGCGCCGGTCACGCTGCAATGGTCAGCGCAGGCTGAACACTATTTTGATGAGCAGGGCAGACGAGTTAACTAACCACACCAACCACAACAGGAGATAGCACATGCAAAGAAGAGTCTTTAGTCAAGTCGTAACCATGGGCGCATTGGCGCTGGGCAGCCTGCCGATGGCAGCACTGGCGCAGGCGCAAACCGAACTTTCGTTCTTTTACCCAGTGGCCGTGGGCGGCCCGATTGCCAAGTACATTGATGAGTTGGCGACAGAGTTCGCCAGGGAAAACCCGGGCACCAAAGTGACGCCGATCTATGCCGGCAGCTACCAGGAAACCATCGTCAAGGCGCTCACTGCGCACAAGTCCGGCACGCCACCGGTGACTTCGGTACTGTTGTCGACCGACATGTTCACGCTGATCGACGAAGACGCCATCGTCCCGATTGACAATTTCGTGAAGACGGCTGATGACAAGGCCTGGTTCAATGGTTTCTACAAAGCCTTCATGGCCAACAGCCAGACTGGCGGCAAGACCTGGGGCGTGCCGTTTCAGCGTTCGACCATCGTGCTCTACTACAACAAGGAGCTGTTCAAGGCCGCAGGCATCGACCCCAACAAGCCGCCCACCACCTGGGCCGAGATGACCGACTACGCCAAGAAGCTGACCAGGAAGGACGCCTCCGGCAAGATTACGCAGTACGGTGTGCAAATCCCATCGAGCGGCTTTCCGTACTGGTTGTTCCAGGCGCTCGCCGTGCAGAATGACGTGCTGCTGGCCAACGACGCGGGCAACGCCGTCAAGTTTGACGACCCGAAAGTGATTGAGGCTTTGCAGTACTGGGTCGACCTGGGCAAGCAGGGCGTGCACCCGACCGGTGTGGTCGAGTGGGGAACGACGCCGAAAGACTTTTTCGAGAAGAAGGTCGCCATGATGTGGACCACCACCGGCAACCTTACCAATGTGAAAGCCAACGCCAAGTTTGATTTCGGCGTCTCCATGCTGCCGGCGGGCAAGCGCAAGGGCTCACCCACCGGAGGTGGCAATTTCTACATCTTCAAGAAATCCACACTGGCGCAGCAGGAAGCCGCCTTCAAGTTCATCAAGTGGGTGACACAGCCGGAGCGCGCCGCGCGTTGGAGTATCGAGACCGGGTATGTGGCTGTGTCCGAGGCGGCGTATGCCACCGACGCGCTGCGCAAATACGGACGTGATTTTCCGCCGGCCCTGGTGGCACGTGACCAGTTGCCGTTCTCAGTGGCCGAGTTTTCCACGCACGACAACCAGCGCGTGACCAAAGCACTGAACGACGGCTTGCAAGCGGCGCTGACCGGCTCAAAGACGCCAGCGCAGGCGATGCAGGATGCGCAAAAGGAAGCGGACCGTATTCTGCGCAGCTATAGATGACACCCCCCCGAAGCGCCTTCGGCGCCTCCCCCTGCAGGGGGCACCGCCAGCGGCCCCCCGCAGAGCCGGATCTGCGGCGGTCGCTTGCATCAGTTTCCTCGGTGGCAATGTGGTCCACTCTGGCATGACCGGTGCCTGAAGTGCAAACGCGCGCGCTGCACGCTTACCTGCTGCTGTTGCCGGCCTTTGTGCTGCTGGTGGCGTTCACGCATTACCCGGCGGTGGCGACGCTGATCGACAGTTTCTTCTCGACACCCAAAGGCGCTCGGCCCAGTGTCTGGGTCGGGCTGGAGAACTACGAGCAGATGGCTGGTGACCCGGTCTTCTGGAAGGCTGCCACCAACAACCTGTGG